>NZ_JAKEVZ010000058.1:0-360 GCF_021491425.1 Mariniradius sediminis
CCAGACAGTCGCCGCTTCATTGCCGTCCTCTTCGGGGAGACAGATGGAGGGGAGGAAAGTCCGGGCTCCATAGGGCAGGGTGCCAGGTAACGCCTGGGAGGCGCAAGCCTACGACCAGTGCAACAGAGAGCAAACCGCCGATGGCCCGCGCAAGCGGGATCAGGTAAGGGTGAAAGGGTGCGGTAAGAGCGCACCGCGCGGCTGGTAACAGTCCGTGGCACGGTAAACTCCACCCGGAGCAAGGCCAAATAGGGGTTCACATGGTACGGCCCGTACTGAACCCGGGTAGGCTGCTTGAGCCAGTGAGCGATTGCTGGCCTAGATGAATGACTGTCAACGACAGAACCCGGCTTATCGGTC
>NZ_JAKEVZ010000059.1:0-333 GCF_021491425.1 Mariniradius sediminis
CCCCGTCCGAAATTACTACACCGTCGGCACTACATGCTTAGTCCAATCTTTACATTCGCCGGCCAGCTGCGGATGGACACGCTACTGACAGACTAGCCTGATTGAGTTTAACGCTTCAGCCCCAGGCAGGACATCCACGCGATCTCTTTTGGGTTTGACCTCTCTTGATCCCCGTCCTAAGAGCGGAGGCTAGGGAGAGAGGGCTCTAAGCAGGTTATTAAGCTGCTAAAGCGTAGTTTTCGTCGTTTGCGACTATTTTTTTGCGGCTTTTTACGAGGCCAACCGCCCCTCGGCATGCTCCTAGGGCTTCGCAAATCCCGTCGAATCCAGAAA
>NZ_JAKEVZ010000060.1:0-330 GCF_021491425.1 Mariniradius sediminis
ATAACATAAGCAGATCAAAATCTTCTCAGTAACAAACGCAATTTTTTTGAGCAATTTTCTTTCATTTTCTGGAAGTGATTGATGAATTTCAGAGTGATGGGTTTGGAGTCTCCGTTGTTCCACATGATGGACATGTCGGAGGACAAGACATACAATGCTCCGACACGGTCATATGTGCGAGACGCGAAAGCAATGGCTGCAACACCTGCGGATGTGAAGGAGTATCCGAACTCTTACGTGTTCGAGATCGACATGCCGGGGTTGAAATCTGGGGACATAAAGGTTCAGGTTGAAGATGACAACGTGCTTCTGATTAGTGGGGAGAGGAAG
>NZ_JAKEVZ010000061.1:0-320 GCF_021491425.1 Mariniradius sediminis
TGTGTCGGTGCCTGCGGTCGGCAGCACGCTTGCCAACGGTGAGGTGGTAGGCTTCACCGGGGCGCTCGACAGGGCCGCGGGCGAAAATGTGGGCACCTATGCCATCAACCAGAACACGGTTGCCAACGGCAACTATGCGATAAGCTACACGGGTGCGCTGCTGACCATCAACCAGCTTGCAGTGACGGTGACAGCGGATGCGAAGTCCAAGACCTACGGTGACGTCGACCCCGCGCTGACCTTTGTGTCGGTGCCTGCGGTCGGCAGCACGCTTGCCAACGGTGAGGTGGTAGGCTTCACCGGGGCGCTCGACAGGGCCG
>NZ_JAKEVZ010000062.1:0-320 GCF_021491425.1 Mariniradius sediminis
TTGATAAAAAAAAGTAAGAACATGGTGGAAAATACAAAGCCTAAGCATCTCACTTAACTTCCACATCAATAACCTTGCGTTCAACCTTGGTCTTAGGAATGGTGATATACAGCACCCCATTTTTCAACTCTGCCTTAACCTTGTCCTTCTCGCAGTTATCCGGAAGCTTCAAGCGGGTATCATAGGAACTATAGCTTCTGCTTGACCAAGAATCATCTCCACCTTGTTCTTGTTCACTCTTGTGGCCACCTTTTATAACAACCACATCATCCTCCACTGATACCTTAACATGTTCCTTGGAAAGACCCGGCATGTCAAAC
>NZ_JAKEVZ010000063.1:0-316 GCF_021491425.1 Mariniradius sediminis
TAGGGTGAAAATGAAAAAGGCAACATCTCTGCTGCCCTTTTGAGCCCCCTGCCGGGATCGTCCCGTCCCGATGGTTATCGGGAGACATCGTGGACAGCGACCTACTGATTACAAGTCCATATATTTACTGATTAGCCTTTCTGAAATCCCGGAATACCTTATCAAATTCTCGAGATACTTCCTCGACCTATTGCCCTTGATGTGTTTCTCGATAGCCAATGCCATCCTCCTCGATGTGCAGGGTATCGATAGTTTTAATATCCAATCGTCGGCAACCTTTGTGTGCGAGTCTTTGAAAAAGTGGCTGTTGTGCTGT
>NZ_JAKEVZ010000064.1:0-313 GCF_021491425.1 Mariniradius sediminis
CAGAAATTGCCTCCTCCTCAACCTAAGAAACCAAGGACTATTGAGGTTAAGGTTGCTTGAGCGATCTTAACTCGAAGAACTAAATAAATTGAAGTGCGTTTTGGTTTCAGGAAGGAGCAGGTGGAGTAATAATGTTGTGTGAAGGATAAGGGCCATTGCCTCTGTTTGAGGCGCAGAGTTCTTGCCTTTCTCTGTTGTTAGAAGAATTTTTTAGTTTGGTTGTATTTTTAAATGATTTGTATTTAATTTTTATAGAAGAATTTTTTGGTTTGTTCTAGTGATTTGTGGGTTTGTAATATTATGAAAATTGAGG
>NZ_JAKEVZ010000065.1:0-310 GCF_021491425.1 Mariniradius sediminis
CCTGCGGTCGGCAGCACGCTTGCCAACGGTGAGGTGGTAGGCTTCACCGGGGCGCTCGACAGGGCCGCGGGCGAAAATGTGGGCACCTATGCCATCAGCCAGAACACGGTAGCAAACGGCAACTACGCGATAAGCTACACGGGTGCGCTGCTGACCATCAACCAGCTTGCAGTGACGGTGACGGCGGATGCGAAGTCCAAGACCTACGGTGATGTTGATCCAGCCTTGACCTTTGTGTCGGTACCTGCGGTCGGCAGCACGCTTGCCAACGGTGAGGTGGTAGGCTTCACCGGGGCGCTCGACAGGGCCG
>NZ_JAKEVZ010000007.1:0-272202 GCF_021491425.1 Mariniradius sediminis
CGTTATCACCGATACCTTGAAACCCTCCCGAAACAGACGACCCGTCTTGTACTTTTTTAATTCCTCTTTTTTTGATTCTTCTTCCATAGTTGACATGTTTTGTGTCAACTTATTTCAGGATTTGACCGTCGAACCCAAAAGTTATGGAATGCATGAAATCTCTAATTCCCTTCCCCCCATCCTCTCACCCCACATCCCGTTCATCCGTCGGCACGGAGATGATTTCCTTGAATTGCCCGGTTATGGATAGGCGGAGGGCGCTGAGGCAGATGCCGCCATAAGCACAAGTGTCGATGTTCCAAGCTTTGGATTCGGGGAAAAACTGTGGCTCTCCGTTCCAGCGGGGCGTATGGCCGATGACCTGCAGCTTGCCGACATCGCGGAGCGGTTTGCGGTTCCAAAGCAGTCCATCTGGATGTCGTGGGTTATCGAGTGGGGCAAAACCCGATACGCCCGCATGGGAAATGAAGACGTACTCGGTTTCCCAATAGAGCGGTAGGTTGAGAATCCAACTGGAATAATGGTCCGGGTCCACCCCCGCTTGGTCAAATTGAAAAAGTGTCTGACTGCCGCCATTGTTCAGCCAGTTTTTTCCGGCAACAGGGTCGGAGAGATACTCCTGCATCATGAGTTCGTGGTTGCCCTTGAGAAATACCGTTTCAGCCCGAAAGTTTTGCTCGAGTTCAAACGCAAGGCGCAGCACAGCAGGAGAATGGTTGCCCCTGTCCACGAGGTCACCCAACTGGATTAAAATCTCCTCTCGGGGATTCCATTTTTCCAGAAGTTTGATAAATGTGTTCAGGCAACCATGCACGTCGCCGACGATAAATAGGTCCATTTTTGGTTTTGATTTTTTCCCGGATCGGGGGCTCATTAATTCTCACAAACGAATCCTTCAAATTGCTTGACCCGAGTCGATAAATTGACTATAATAGTCTGATGTTCAAATTTCTACACCTGAAAAACATTTTTGGTCAACGATAGGTTTTCCTGAAGTCTTGGGATTCCAAAATTGTTTTTCCCCAATTACTGAAACGTGCCAAACAGTCTCTAAAGTTGTTGAATATGAAAAATCGAATCTTTTCCTTTGCCCTGCTTGTGGCCCTGTCCATGGCCTGCATGAGCCAAAAAGACTATGTTGCCGAATTTGACTTTAATTATTCCGGTAATTTCAAACGGTACAAAACTTTCGGTTTTGTCAACAACCCTTTCCCCGAGTCAAGTGCCTATTATCAGACCATCGAAAAGACGATTACCAATCGACTAGGTTCCCAAGGTTTCCGGGAAAACAGTGAAAAACCCGACTTGTTGATCAATTACAAGATCTTTACCGACACGGTTAAATACAGGGGGTATGATCAGCCAAATTTTGATTACTGGCTGCAAAGAAGGAGCGAGTACGTCGAACTTACTGAAGAGGAGGAGCGCGAACAGCGTGAGAAAGACGAGAACTATAACCGCGTGAAGTTCACGGACAATAGCGGCATGCTGGTGATTTACGTGATTGACAACAAGCGTGGCAACACGATTTGGCAGGGATATACTGCAGCGAGCTTTGATTTTATGTCGCCCGAGGTGAATACCGAAATCACCAAGGCTACCTATCGCGTGATGGACCAATTCAAGGTGTTGACAAGGAATTAGCAGGATTGAGTTTGCAACGTATGTTGGGATGGTAGCAAAGCCATCCCCTTTTTTTTTCAATCCTTCTTTTGTTTCCAAGAACCTTGTGCTTGGATTTGACCAAGAAAATGCTGTGCGGCGGCGTTTTGGCATGCGGGGAACTGTTGGAAGGCGCAGACGATCTTGTGGAAATCGGAATGGTTTGGGATTTTCGGAAGGGAAAGTGGATTGCCAAAAAGGTAGAGCACGCATGGTTTCTTCAAAGCGATTGTTGAAAGTCTTTCCAACAGATGAAGATCCAGCCCAAAGTTGTTGACAGGTTTGGCGGAGGGCACAAACAGGCTGACGAGCACCCAATCATAATTGTCCAATTCCTCTGAGATATCCATTTCGCTATCGTCCAAGATGAATGTTGGACAGGGGGAATGTGCGTCGATGGTATTGAAAAACAGGTTTTGCTCGGGTTCTTGTATTGAAAGTTTGGCCATTTTACCGCTCAATGGAAGGCCCTTGTCCACGACTACGCTCAGGAATTGCGGAGCTAATCGTTCCAAAAATGCCCGGTAATCTTCCCATTCAAAGTCAATGCTTGTGATTGGTTTTTCGTCAAAAAGGCCCAATTTCTTTTTTAGGGTCATGATCTTTTCGAAGCTTGCCTCGATTTCTGCGGGATGCGCGTGTTGGGCGATCCAGTCAATGCCTTCCCGTACATTTTCCGAAAAGCAAAGCAGGTCGTTTCCGGCTTCGAAAGCCTTCCATTCCAGTTCACCCGGTCTCGGAAATAGGTTGCTGATCGCCCTCATATTCAGCGCATCGGAGACCACGATGCCATTGAATCCCAATTCGGTTTTCAGAAAATCTGTAATGATTTCACGGCTGATGGACGCGGGAATATTTTTTCCTTGGGTCAATGCCGGCGCAGCCAAGTGCCCGACCATGACCATCCCGACACCTGCCTTGATTCCTTGCAAAAAGGGGAATATCTCTTCCTGCATCAACTGTTCTCTCGACTTTTGGATGACGGGCATGCCAAGGTGTGAGTCTACATCTGTGTCACCATGGCCTGGAAAATGCTTGAAACTGCCCTCGATCCCCGCTTTTCTCAATCCCCTGTAATAGGCCAGGGCAAATCGGCTGACTTTTTCGCGGTCCGTGCCAAAAGAGCGGTAACCGATGACGGGATTTTTGGGGTTGGTATTGATGTCCGCGACCGGGGCGAAATTGACATGGATGCCGCATTGGCGCAGGTCTTTCCCAATCCGATAACCCACTTCCTCGACCAAGTCATCCGATTCTATCGGCATGGCCCCCAAGCTGATAGCGTAGGGGTATTGCGGGGTCTTTTCGACACGCATCGCCAGCCCAAACTCCGCGTCGATGCTGATCAGTAACGGGATTTCTGCCGCTTTTTGGTAGCGTGTAATCAGCGTCTGCAGTTTTTCCAGGGTGTTTTTGTAGGAAAGCGTTTCTTGGCGTTTTTCAAAGTTGGCGGCGGCGCTGTGGCGGCTATGGAAAAAGGTGATGCCTCCGATTTTTTGCTCTCTTACCAAAGCCTCCATGGCTTGGATATTCTCCTCCGTGTCGTGGATAAAGGCGGCAGGGGAAAAGAGTTGGGCGATTTTGTGCTTTTGATCCATGGGAATATTTCAGAGTTCGAATCAAGGGAATGTTTTTGTGATCGACAATCTATTTGGAAAACAAAAAAAGAAAATCAAAACTGCTGCAACACATTCGCCAGCAAGAATCCCAGGTAATTGCCGACCGCATAGCCAATGATGCCAATACTGATGCCGGAAATGAGGATTTGCCTGTTTTTCATGGAAGCGGCTGCAAGCGGGACAAAGGGTGGCGAGCAGACCATGGCCACTGAGGTTATCAAAGCGGTGTCGGCGTCGATTTTGAATAATTTGGAGAGCAAGAGGTGAAGAAATAAAGATCCAAAAACAGCCAGGGCGATATAGCCCAATAGGGCGGGTGAAATGCTTGTCAAATTTCTGATATCAGCCATGGAGGCCACCACCATGCTGAAAATCAGGATCAGGTACATGCCTGTTTCGAAGGTGTTTTCGATCTTGTTGATCGACCGGATAAAGGATGTCAAAATACCCAAACTCGTGATTCCGAGTACGATGGCCGCCATTTGGATGTTTTTGGGGACCAATTCCCCGAGACCCACGCCGAGCGCAACAATCAAGACGGATATTCCGACGGCTTTCAGGAGCGGAAGCAGGGAATTTTTCTCCAAGACAGAAAAGAAAGATGTCGTCTTTTCGGTCGGCGTTATGGACACCGGAATCAGTTTTGTTGGGAACGGCGGAAGAATTCTTCTGAACCAACGCGGACCCACCGAAAGCACAAAAGAAAGGTAGGCGACCCCCACTATCAAATCGTAGGTATGTACCAAGATATAGGTATCCGAGTCAACGTCGAGTACAAGTTTCAGCGCCGCGAGGTTAGGCGTGCCACCTGTGTATACGCCGACCAGCAAGCCGGATATTTTCCACAGCTCATGCAGGCCCGAGCCCCTAAACAAAAAGTAACCGGCCGTGACCACAGCGATGATGGAAAAGAGTCCCAAAAACAGAGAGGTCACCGTTTTTCCCGCCATCTCCTTCCACTGGCGAACGTTCGTTGAAAACAGCATCAAAGGAATCGCCAGTAATATGCTGATGCTAATGAGGATGTCCTTTAACTTGTAAATCCTAAATGCTAGTACTTCCGAATCCGTGACCGTACCCGTTTCCAACATTTCCTTTACTTCGGGAAGGCCAAGATCGGGTCTATTGACCATTTGCTCGTGGAGATAATTGCCCATACTGGGCAGAATGCCTGCGTTTCCCAAAATAATACCGATGATGTAGGCGATGATGACCGGCCCGAGTTTGTCAAGAAATGACCAGCGGCGGCAAGCATACAATATCCCCATTGGCATGAGGACATAGAAAAGAAGCAGGGTAATCAGCAGGATGCCCATAGGGGTGTCGGTATGGAGGGATTAGCCAAAGTTAAGGTTGTTGTAATATTTGATCTTGTCGTTTAGCTTCCGGAAGTCAATTTTACCGTTTACTTCCTTGAGGTGCTCGATGATGGCCAAGGACTTGTTGAGGCGGGAATTGCTGTTCTTGACCTTTCCAACAAGATAAATCAACGCACGCTGTTTTCCTTTTGTCAAGGCAAAAAAGTGATCGCTGCCCTTTTCATCCTGGTCCAGAAGTACCTGGAGTTCCTCAGGCATTTCGTGTCCGTATTCAGAATGGTCTTTTTCCAATGCAACCTCGACTTTCTGTCCTTCTTCGATTCCGGCCTTTTCACGGTTGCCCTTATTGACGAGGACAAACCAGTATTCTTTGGTCTTCATCAACGCGGCAGGGAATTTTACCTTTTGGGCGAGGTGGCAAATCACCCGCTTATTGTCTCCTTCTATCAAGCCTTCTGCAATTTCATCGGGTATGGGTACATGGTATTGCCAGAGTTTTGTGTTGAAATTTTCCAGAGTCGATTGAAATTGCTGCATGGTTTGGAGGGAAATGCTGGAATTTCGCTTATTTTCAGGAATATAAAAAACCCAAAACCCATGAACCCAAATAGCCCCGACTCCAATTATTCGATTTCAAAAAGTAGCAATTCCGGTTTTTTGGATAGAAGCCAAGCCGGTTTTTTGCGTTTGCTGCAAAAGGAGGATTGGGATTTTTGGAAGGAAAATGGGTATGTGGTCATCCCCGGCGTAATTCCGAAAAAACAGGCCGCTCGAACGGCGGATTTTTTGTGGGATTATGAAGGCAAGGATCCGAAAAACCCCGATACCTGGTATAGAAAGACTGTCCCGGACATGGAAATGTCGGAATTGGTCAATACGGGAATGGTGGAGGTATACCACCACCAATACCTTTGGGACAACCGGCAAAATCCGAAGGTCCATGCGGCCTTCGCGGACGTTTGGGGGACGGAGAAGCTTTGGGTTACCATCGACCGCGCCAATTTGAATTTTCCGATTCGCAAGGATTACCAATACAAGGGCTTTATCCATTGGGACTATGACCCCGAGACCAAGCCGCAAAATGTACAGGGAGTCTTGGCGCTCAATGACCAACTCGATGAAAACATGGGAGGCTTCCAGTGCATCCCGGAGATCTACCGGGATTTTGAGGCTTGGCGCGAAACGCAGCCTGCGGATTGGAAATATTTCCAACCAGATGTGAGCGGACAAAGGTTGACAAAAGTGCCGCTGCAAGCCGGAGACTTATTGATTTTTCACTCCCAACTACCCCATGGCATACGCGAAAACAGGAGCCCAGACAAGGTGCGGATTGCCCAATACATCTCCATGATGCCCGCCGAACCCGAGAATCAAGCGCTTCGGGATTGGCGCATCCAAAGCTGGCAAAACCGGGAAGCGCTGAAAGGATATGCCTTCCCCGGCGATCCCATGCAGCGGGAAAAGCGTTTTCCCGTGGCGGAATTGAGTGATCTGGGGAAGAAGTTGTTGGGTTTGGAGGACTGGGAGCCTTAAGTACGAATTACGAAGTTTGAAGTACGAGATAGGTGGTGTTTGCAAAGCCTCGTCTTGGGGATAAACCTGTCAATAACTGCCCGTCAGTTATTTCCCCCACAGTCCTTTCTTTTTTTGACGCGCTTCGGCTTGGAGCTTGGCAAAGCGCTCGGCGTATTTCACGTTGGGCGGGACGGTGAGTGTCATCGCATAGCCTTCCCGGATGAGGTGTTCGTTGAGGAACGTGCCGTTTTGCAGGTAGGCGTAGGCCAGAGTTCGTTTGTACCGATCGGTCCTGCTGACGTCATATTCGAGGCGGACGGATTTGCCGAGGAGGAGCTTTTCGAGATAGGCTTTGGCTTCTTTGCCGTAGTAGCCGACATCTTTGTTGCCCGTTTTCCGGGATTCAGGTGCATCGACACCGATCAGGCGGATTTTTTCCTCTTTTCCATTGGACCTTTTGACCCAAAACGTATCCCCGTCGACAACTTTGGTGACCGGGAGGAATTGGGCAACTGAATTCTGAAACGAAAAAAGCAGGAAGCAAGTAAGGAGTATCCCGATTTTCTGTCTCACAAATACATAATTGCCGAAATCCCGCATTTTCTCCTTCGATTGTGGTTTGTTAAGACACGAAAGTACGTTTTCTGAATTCTTGAAAAAAATCAAGATAAAGCCTAGCGGTTTGAATTGCAGAAGGTTCAAAAACCAAGCGATTCCATTTTCATCAACAGCTTCTTTTTCAAGAGAAAATGTCCCCTGTACAGATAGTGGGCATAAAGGTTCATGGATTCGAAAAGCAGATTCAACTGGGATTCTTGGTAGGCACTGCCCGTGAAATAGGTCCATTTCCCCGTCGCAAACCGGTTGAGCGATTCCCTGTGTTCCGGGTTGATCTCTTTTACCATGATTTCCAAGTCCAATAACCAGTTAATCTCCTTTTTCAGGGATTCTTCCAGCGGCATCATGCTTCTGAAGTTGGACTGAATCTGTTCAAATGGTGTCGTGACATTGACAAATTGTACCGCATTGCTTACTTGGGCAAAAACGTCAAACTTCTCGGCGTAGCCTCTTTCATAATCTGTGTATTCCCTATAGTAGGTCGCAAACTTCGGTTCTTCACCTGTACCAAGCTCTTTTGCCAAACAATGGGCGTAGATTTTTTTGTCGTTTTCTTCGAGTTTCAAAGTCGCTTCATCTATCCTCCTCCTCAACTCATCGATCAGTGCGTCTGCATCCTTTTTCTGATATTTTCTGCCATCATAGTCAAAGGTTTTAAGCTCGATGTTACCATCCTTGATGTGGCCAAGCGTTACGAGGTCATTTTCCATCGCTGACTTCTCTTTGGCTATTTCCAAAATTTCTTGCCCAAAAAGCGACTCAAAATCCTGTTTACCTTCTTTGTGCGGCAATGAATCCGGATCGATCACCGTCGGATTGTGGTGGTCATAATAGCCAAGAAATAGCTCTGGGTAGGAATTTTGGGAGTAATCCTCTTGATACGACATCCAAAAATCCTCCGCCGAAAGGAATACCTGTTTATTGTTATCCACAAACCCTTCAAATACTTTTTGTGTGAGTTGCTGCTGAAGCTGCTGGACATTCCTGAATAGGCCATTGGCAGGCTGGTGGTCCACTTGCCCTGGTTTGGCATTTGTCTTTTCGATTTCTTCCACACGGTCCTCGGTACTCGGGTGCGACGCCCATTGGTCCTTGATGACCAACTTGGATCGATTCAGGCGGTTCCATTCTTCGAGTGCCACCTGTGGAAATCCCGCCTTGATGGGGACTTGGTTTTTTTCGGCCAGAAAATTCATCACCCTTGTTTGCTCCGGGAATACGTTTTTGCTTACGATATGATCGTTTTTCTTCAGGTCGTAGAGGGAGAAAACAGCCCCTAGCGAACTGTCCGCCAATGAAATCCGCATGAGCGCACTGGCCATTGGTTGCGAACCGGCAACAAGCGCTGCGATTTGGTCGGCATGGAATTCCATTTCCCGGGAGAGTCCCATGTAGGTCTTGTTGACCAAACCGTAGAGTTTTCCCAGAATCCACTGGATGCCTTTGACAATCTTCACTGCCAGGAAGTTGAAGATGCTGAAGTATCCGCTGATGTTACCCCATCTTTCTATCATTTTCTCATAGCCGTCATTTTCAAAAAGCAGGTTGAAAATTACTTGGTTGACATGGTAAACATAGCTGCCCACTTTCATGGATTTTTGGGAAAAGTGTCCAAACTCGTGTGCCAAGACGGCCTTCAGTTCAGACTTGGTCAGTGAATTGACCAAACCCAAACCGATTTGGAGATTTTTTTGGATTGGGAGAAACATACTCCAGAAGTTGGAATCGTAGAATACACTCGCATTTACATCCGAAGAGAGGTAGACCTTCTTCGGGAAATTGGTACCTACTTTTTGGACGATTTCATCGATCATTCCAAAGAGTTCCGGATGATCAGCACGTTGGATTTCCACTAAATGGGAGCGGTCAAATTTTTTACTGCTGAAGAGGAACTTCATCAGGAATATCAGCACAAAAACTCCCAAACTGCCCAGTCCCAGTCCCAAGACGATTGTGAGAAAGCTTGGATGGGACACGATGATTGCGAGTCCGGCGTACACACAAATGCCGGCCAGACCAATGGCGAAAAGGAAAAGGATCGTGTAAGAAACCAGAAAAACCACAATTGCTAGAACGGCCTTGGTGGTCTGTGCCTTGAAGGCTGCCGAAACCGGGATGTCGATGGAATGCATGGTGCTTGGAATGGGTAGAATTAGTTTTCCAAAATAAGAGGCGAATTTGACTATTCCTAAAAAATGAGTTTCTAAATTTTAGATTTTGGTAAAAAGATTCAATGGGGGTCCAGCACCTGGAATTGCTGAAGTTTATCGGCGATTTCGGGATAGAGCTGTGTTGTCCATCCTAACTCCTCGATCTCAGGAAAATCCTCGCCTTTCCGGAAATCCCTAGGGGCGATGATCACTTCGATTTTCCCTTTGCGTGCATTTGCGGCCATAAGAAACACTTCCTCGATCGCCGCGTCACCGATAGGGATGCAGCCGATGGTGACGGATTTGCCATGGATGAATATATCGCCGCCCAGATTGCTGCGTCCATCGGACTCCGCCCTGCGCAGGTCAAATGCGTTGGGGTAGTTGACTTTCAGGGAAAGGTGGTAAGTGCTGTTGGGGTTGAGGTATTCGATTTCATATATGCCTTCCGGAATCTGCCGGTCGCCCTCACGCAGTTTTGGACCCAATTTTCCGCTGAAGGCCGTAAAAGGATAAGTTTTGATCTGGATCCATTTTCCCGCTTTTTCAGTCCAGACCTCGAGTATCCGCTCCTCTTTCAGGCCGATCAAGACCAACTTTTCCGGCCAATCGTTGATGGCGATTTGGGAGAGCGAAGGCTCAAGGCGTTGCCATACTTCGGTTTCATACCGCGTTTTGATGGATTCTATGGTTTCCATTTTTGAATATTTTTTGAGAAACGGATGCCAGAACCCCCGCCCGTAATGCCAAAAGGCCCCTGCTGCGAGCAAAACAATCCCTGTCGAAAAAGCATACCGTTTCATGGAATGGGTGATTAGTAAATGGGATACTTTCAAATTTAAAATCCTCGTCCTTTGCCCACAATCTTTTCCGACTAAAAATCAATCCCTTAATCGGTCCGTGCCGGCGCTCTCGACGGCTGTTGCTTGATAAAATGGATTTAATCCATCAATGAATTCCCTCCAGTCTGAAAAAGGCGCCCCTGGTCTTGTCCAGCACGGCTGAAAGCAGTTGGAAGTTTTCTGGTGTGGGGGAGAGATCGATGAACTTGTCAACGATGCTGCGGTTTTTGTAAACCACAAAGGTGTTGGAAACGGCTGGATTGATTTGGTTCAAATGGGCTTCGGTAGCCGCATCAGAGAATGAGGGTACAAATGTCAGGGCTGTTTTTTGGATCCCGAGTTCCTTGCCGAGGTTTTCAAGCTCGGTTTGTCTCGCTTTTTTGTCGAATGACTGAGGGTTTCCATAGACAAAGTAGGCTTTGAGATATTGTTGCCGGCGGATGCTTTCCATTTCGAGGAATCGCAGCCATTTTTTGATATCCTCCCAATTTGGGTTTTCCCCCACAAAATAGAGGATACCATGATACCGCCCATATTTGCAGACGGGGCATGCTTGGCTGCCTTTGTCCGGTCCATACGCATGGAAAGGAATGAAGGACGGTTGGTCCTCGCCTATATTGAGACCCGATTGTATTTCAATGGCTGGCTTTTTGGGATAGTTCGGAATGTTGAGGCCCAAGACTAGGTCATGTTCCGCAACCTGCAAATCTCTGTCTATCAAGACTCGGACGATTCCGCTTCCGCATCGATTTTCCGGGGGATTCTTTTTCAAAGCAGGCAGCAGCAAGGCATCGTCATCAAAGACGATGTCGTCAGGATAATACGCGTTGGCCACATCCGGTTCCCGGATCGACAGATGGATATGCTCCGGCAGGTTTTCGTTGGGATAGGGGGCTGGACGCAGGGTGTAGATCGCGTAGTGCCCATTTGCATCGGTCTTGACCCAGCCCCGAATATGGCCGTGCTCTTTGGCTTTTGGATGCATCCCTTTACCGGGGGAATAATACCCATCCTTGTCCGTATGCCAATAGTAGAGGATAATGTTTGCCGCGGGCGTTTTTCCGTCAATCTGGAAAACCGTGCCCGTCACAAGCAACTTTTGGCCTTTTTCGTACCATCCTGCGCTGGTATCGACGGCGTTGATGTTTTCTGGCATGCCGATGTACATCAGTTCGCAGCCATCGCAGCCGCCACCGACAATGTCGATTGGATTTTCAGATTGCGTGGATGAAGTTTGATGCTGGTTTTGTTGGGCTTGGCAGCCGATGATTATGAATGGCAGAAATAGGTTTGCCAAGAAGGCTATGCACTTTCTCATTTTGTTTTTTTCTCGAAAAAGCGCCCATTCGCAGTAAAAAACAAAAGAAATACGGCAACACGATGCTAGGATGCGGTATCCTGTGGGGTGGTTTCCAGCGTACTTTTAAATCCCCTTACATAGTTGCGACTGAGGCGGAGCATTGTGCCATCCTTGAGTGAGACGTCATAGTCACCATTTTGCCTTGATTGATGGGACTTTACAAAGGCCAGGTTGACGATCGTCGACTTATGGATGCGTACAAAAAAATTGGGATCCAACTTGCTGGATAGGGATTTCAAAGTCTCGGACAAGAGGTATTTCTTTTCGCCCACATGGATATTGGTGTAAGGGGGATTGGCAGTGAGGTACGCGATTTGTCTGGTGTCAATATGCACATAGCGTTCACCTTCCTTTACGACCAAGGAAGCGGGATATGCGACCAACGGCGAATCGATTTTGAGCTGTTTTCTTTTTTGCCAGAAAAGAAAAAAGCCGATTGGTAACGAGTAGAGCGCCAAAAGCGCAAAATAATATTCCAGAACACCGTATTGGAATGATTGCCAGTACGAAAAAGCTTGTGGAAAGAAAACGGCCGAAATCAACCAAACCAAAGCGGGGTAGGCAAACGCATGTCCCAAAATTGGGCCGAGTATCCAAAGCAGGACGTTTTCATTTTTTGCGAAGCGAAACTGCAAAATCCAAAACGGAATAAAGAGCCACCAAAAACTACTGAACAGGAATGACTCAGAAAAATAGTAGGAGTGTCGCTGAAATCTCGACTCCCAATAGTCGAAGGAGAGGGTGAGGAGGATGCATATGAAAATTGGGACCGCAAAAGCTAAAGTCTTTTTTGATTTCGATATGCTGCGGTAAATGCTCAATGTAGATTTACATTCAATCGGTTCCAAACACTACACCGCCCACTTCCGATCTCCGGTAAAAGCCACATTGAGCCACTTTTTGAGGCTGATGGGCTTCATTTGGGACAGGATTTCCTCCCTAATTTGATCTTGTTCTGCCAGTGTCGGTTGCCAGCCATCCGGAGACACAACAAAGTCGATCTCGATAAACAGCTTTGGGCCCGACTTGGAAACACGGAGAAAGGATTCCTGAAACTTGTATTTCTTTTCCACGCCCTCGACTATCTCGTCGCAAAGGTCATAGTATTTGTCATCGGCAGCCATGTCGACAAGCTCCCGTATCTGCCTTCCCATGTTTAGGATCGGGACTTTGAGGAAATAGGCCGAGACAAGCATGACCATGATGGGGTCCATGTACGGCTGATATCCTACAAATGGTGTAAACTCAAGGCCGAAAGACAACATAAATCCAGCGAACACTGCCAAGCTTAGGAAAGTATCCATCAGCCATTGCTGTGATTCGGCTTCCACAAGACCGGAGGCGGAGGAGTTGCTTTTTTTCTTGAGAAAAAGGTACACCACGTAGCACCCGACGGTTGCAATAAAGGCATAAACCACGCCCGAACCAGCGTTGACTTCTTGCCCTCCGGAAATAAAAGTCGAAAAGCCGGAGAAGAACGAGAAGAGACAAAGGATCGTGATGACAAGGAACTTTCCCAAAATGATAATGGGCTCGATCATTTCCTTTCCGTAGGGAAAGCGCTCAAAGTCCTGCTTTTGCATGTAGCTTGCTGTAATCAGTGAGATAGAGGATAGCCCCACGCTTATCAGGGAGTAAATACCATCGAACAGGATAATCTTGGAGTTGACGACCACACCCCAGATGACCGCCAACACAGCAAAAAAGAGTGCACCAAAGACCGATATGCGGAGTAGGCTGTTTTCTTTACTGTGGTTTGTGGTGGACACGTTGTTGTTGGACATATATAGAGCGAAATGAATGTTGATTTTAGAAAAAATTCCGCAGATTGGCTACTTGGCATGCCGATTCCTTTTGGATAATTCTGTTTTTTCAGTGAATTTTCAAATTGAACTATCCCTGGCGTCCTTTTTATGATTTACTCCAATATAAAGTTTGTTTTTCAGCTTGTTTCCTTATTGATTTTATTCAGCATGTCCAATGTCTTGGCCCAGGGGACAAAAGGGAAGGAGCCAAAAATAGGTTTGGTTCTCAGCGGCGGTGGTGCAAAGGGTATGGCACACGTGGGCGTATTGCGCTATATGGAAAAAGCGGGGATCCGCCCCGACTATATCGTAGGGACGAGTATGGGTTCGGTCATCGGTGGCATGTATGCACTTGGCTACAGCGCCGACGAATTGGAGGCCATCATCCGGAGCTCCGATTGGGAGCTGATCGTGTCCAATCGGGTCGGGTTCAATGATATTTCGTTTGAGGAAAAGGAATACTACAACCGCTACATCGTGGAGTTGCCGGTGGTAGGAACCAAGGTGGGATTTCCCTCTGGATTGATAGAGGGGCAAAAGCTTGCCGAGACGCTGCATTATTACACTTGGCCGGCCAACGAAATAAAGAACTTTGACAGCCTTCCGATCCCCTTCCGTTGCGTCGCGACGGACGTCAGAAACGGCGAAGGTATTGTCATCAAAAGCGGTTCTCTGCAGGATGCATTGAGGGCAAGTTTGGCGATTCCGACATTTTTCACGCCCTTTGATATGGACAGTACGCTAGCTGTTGATGGTGGAGTCGTCAATAATTTTCCAGTCGATGTGGTCAGGGAAATGGGTGCGGATATCGTCATCGGCGTGAATGTCAGTGACGAGGATTTTATTGACCCAAAGGAATTGGGGTCATTCGCGGCGATTTTGATGCAGATTGCCATGTCCAAGTCCTATAGCAAGTTGATAGATAACATCAAGAATACGGACATCTACATCAAACCGGATTTGAAGAATAATTCCACAGGGAGTTTTGGAAAATATGATGAAATACTGCGCCTTGGGGATGCGGCGGGTCAGCAGTACTACGAAAGATTCAAAGCCCTGGCCGATAGCTTGGGTATCAATCGACCTACACTTGGAATTGGCTTGGAGGTCGAACCTATACATGTTTCAAAAATCGAAGTAAGTGGGAACAAGCTTTTTTCTGATCTCCTGATCACCTCGAAGCTTGGCATTGAAGAGGGAGACATCGTTACTAGAAACCAAGTGCGGGATGGCATATCCCGTGTTTTTGGTATCAATGGATTTTACAAAGTCGATTACAGCCTGATAAAACAGGAGGACGATTCGCATATCCTGCAAATCAGGACACGCGAAAAACCCAAGAATCTCCTTTTTGCCTCTTTCCACTACGACAATGAGTTTTCTGTGGGCTTGGTGCTCAATCTGACCATGCGCGATCTTATCGGAAAATCGTCCCGAACCGTAGTCGTCGGGGATATCTCCGAAAATCCGAAACTGAGACTCGATTACTACAAGTACTTTGGGATGAAAAAGAAGTATGCGCTCTTTCTTCGCTATGAATACCTCAACCAGGAAATCCCGGTATTTGAAAATGGACGTAGTGTGGACCAGAATATCAACCGCGAACGCAGGATTCTTGCAAATATCATGTCCACCCAATCTTTGAAAGAGACTTTTGTGATTGGTTTGATGAACGAAAATGAGAAGTCCAGCTCTAGGTTCAATGTCCGCACGCCCGAAGATGTGAAAAATGCGGCTCGGAACTTTTGGGGTGTTCGCTTCATGTATTACCGCAACTCCCTCAACGACCGAAATTACGCGACAAGGGGCGCTGAGTCTATTGTGGAACCCATGTTTCAATTTGGGAACAAATTTAGCCTCAACTTGAACGAGGGAGTAGACACGCTGTTCCTCGACACCGAAATAGGCACTTTGCCTATTCCCGCTGAATTGATCCCGACCTTGGTCAACTCAATTACCCCCGGCCCGTACATGACGTTCTATTTCAAATATATCAAGTATTTCCCCCTGAGCCGGAAATTTCAGGTGGTCCCGACTCTGGCCACGGGTCTGACCGTGTCAGGTGAAAGCGAAAACAAGATATTCAGCAATTTCTCCGCGGGTGGACATCAGCGGATTCGATTCAATGATACCAGAGTATGGGGTTTGAATTATCGGGAATTCAATGCTGCGAATATTGGCAAAATCGGCGCTGAGCTGCAATATGTGGCTTTACCCACGGTTTACTTCCGAACGGGGTTCAATCTTGCCAGCTTCAGCGACCACGTCCCGTTGGAGCAATGGGGGACCGCATTTTTCGACCAATTGGGTGACAACGCCCTGTTTGGGTATGGGGCTGATATCACGCTCAAAACCTTGCTAGGCCCAATTACGGGTGGAATCAGTACCAATACTGTGGACAAGAATGTGCGCTTTTATCTTTCGGTCGGCTATTCCTTCAATTTTGCGGATCGCTGATCCGATTGAAAATCAGCCATTTTTGTATTGCATATTTTGACAATTTCCCAGACTTTTGTGGGGTTATGAAGGTCTTCGATTTTACCTCGCTCATTTAAGTTCCGAATTATCCATTCGCGGACCATTGTTTCACTTGCCTTTTTTTGAGGCTATACCTTCATTTCCATGACAATCAAATCATTCATAAAGCATTTCAAATTGGCCGTTAGCGGCTTTGAGGAGGATTTTACCCAAATCAGTATCAAAAAAGCGATTTTTTATCTTTCCATCCCCATGATCTTGGAGATGGCGATGGAGTCGCTTTTTGCAGTGGTGGATATTTTCTTTGTAGGAAAGCTGGGGGTAAACGCAGTTGCCACTGTCGGCTTGACTGAGTCTGTATTGACGATTATTTATTCCATTGCGATGGGGCTGAGTATGGCGGCAACAGCGATTGTGGCGCGACGAATTGGTGAGAAAAAGCCAAAGGAAGCATCAACTTCCGCATTTCAGGCCATTTTGGTTTGTTCGATTTTCGCGATTGCGATTGCGGTTTTGGGCGTCTGGCATGCCAAGACTTTGCTGAGTCTGATGGGAGGAGAGCCCGAGGTGATCCAATCTGGTTACCGGTATACCCAAATCGTTTTTGGCGGCAACGTCTTCGTGATGTTGCTGTTTTTGATCAATGGTATCTTTAGAGGCGCAGGTAATGCGGCCGTCGCCATGAAGGCGCTTTGGATCGCCAATGGCGTAAATATGGTCCTTGACCCTATTTTGATTTTCGGGCTTGGTCCGATCCCAGCAATGGGATTGGAGGGTGCTGCATGGGCGACCACAACCGGTAGGGGAGTTGGGGTAGTATTTCAATTCTTTGTCTTGTTCAATGGTGGCTCGGTCATCAAGTTCTATTGGGAATCGCTCAAGTTGGAACTAGCGACGGTTTGGTCAATCCTGAAAATTGCTTCAGGTGGAATGGGGCAATTCCTTATCGAGTCGGCGTCTTGGATCTTCCTGATGCGGATTATTTCTGATTCAGGTTCGGTTGCCTTGGCGGGATATACGATCGCTGTCCGTATCATTATCTTTGCATTGCTTCCTGCTTGGGGACTTTCCAATGCCGCTGCGACCTTGGTAGGGCAAAATCTCGGTGCTTTGCAACCCGGAAAAGCAGAACGTTCTGCTTGGTTTTCTGCCAAGTTGGCTGCGGGATTTCTGGGGCTTTGCTCCGTGGTATTTATTGGGGGTGCAGGATTCTTCATTTCCATTTTTAACCAACAAGCTGACGTCATCGACGTCGGTAGGATGGGCTTGACGATCATTTGCTTGGGCTATGTGTTTTTTGGATTTGGGATGGTCATGAGTCAATCGCTCAATGGTGCTGGCGATACCAAAACCCCCACGATCATCAATTTGGCGGTGCTTTGGGGATTTCAGATTCCCTTTGCGTATGTGTTGGCAAAGACGCTTGGACTGGGGGCAAATGGCGTCTTTACCGCGATAGCAGTCAGCCACTCGCTCCATGCGGTAGTCAGTACTGTTGTATTCAGAAAAGGCAATTGGAAGTTGGTCAATGTTTAGGCGGTCGATTGGTTTGGTAAACAGTGCCGAAATCCACTGACGGGAAAAACATGTTTTTTGAATTTGAAGCATTTATTCCTAGTTTTAAATAGATCAATTTTTCTCAAAAAGATGGCAGATAAAACCGCATACAACAATCTCAAAGGCCTGCTCGAAGGCATCGCGGCCGACGGAAGAATCAGTTCCAATGAATTCCAAGCGCTGAAATCTTGGTGCCAAACACATCAGCAGCTTGCTGAGGAAAAGAAAGTTTTTGGTCTTTTTCATAAGAAGATCCTGAAAATCGTCTCCGATGGAAAAGTGACGTCTGAAGAAATCGGCGAAATGAAGCAAATCCTGAATAAGTATGAGTATTACTTCAACTTGTCAGTGGACTTGAAGGCCGATCTTCATTTCTTACAAGGGATTTGCTATGGAATCATGGCCGACGGGGATATCAACAAGTACGAGCTACACATGCTGAAGCAATGGCTTGCGGACAATGCGCCAATCAGGACTACCAAGCCTTTTGACGAAATATACGGCATCATCGAATCTGTATTGGAAGATGGCATGATCGATGATGAAGAATACAAAAAACTCCAAACCTACTTCAAGGAATTTATCAAACTGGAATAAATACAGAAAGCCCCTCTGATCCGAACCGAGGGGCTTTTTTCATTTATTGAGAAAGTCTGCGCCTCGGGTTTCTTCAGATTTTTTGGTTTTGGTCCAAACTTGCTTTCCTTGTCAACCATTTTTTCCACGACATCTTTTGTCATTGATTTTTATGATCGGGAGAAATTCCTTTGATTTAAATTCTAACAGCATCGACACTCATGGAAAGTTTTTTGAAGGAAACCGCTTCCGTCATTTTAAGGGATTACAAGGACCTGCACAACTTGGTACTCGTCCTGCCCAATAGACGCGCGGGGTTGTTTTTCACACAGCATTTGGGCCAGTTAATCGATAAGCCCACTTGGATGCCACAGGTGAAAACGATCGAGGACTTATTTTTCCAATTGGCGGGACAGCGACCGGCGGATGACTTGACATTGATTTTTGAGCTTTACCGGGTTTACCAACAGATTCATCCGCAGCCCGAGGCATTTGACAGGTTTTATTTTTGGGGAGAAATGATCCTGAAGGATTTCAACGACTTGGACCAATTTATGGTCGATGCGGGAAAATTGTACCATCAGCTTTCCGAACTCAAAGAGCTGGAATCTGATCTGGGGTACCTGACGCCGGCCCAAATTGAGTTGATTAGGCAGTTTTGGCGTTCATTCGAACGACAGGACCGCAAGCATCAGGAGAAATTCCTCAAATTTTGGCAGTTGCTCGGGCCGCTTTACCAGTCTTTTCAAAGTGCCTTGGAACTGTCGGGTTTGACCTATTCGGGACGGATTTATCGGCAGGTGGCAGAAGGCTTGGAAAAGCTGGAGCGACCTGATAAGCATTTTGTCTTTATAGGTTTCAATGCTTTTACCCGAACTGAGGAAAAATTGGTGAAGCATTTCGTGTCCAGTTTTGGGGCCAGGATTTTTTGGGATGTGGACCAATATTATGTGGAGGATGAAAGGCAAGAAGCAGGCTTGTTTTTTAGGGATTATCGCAATGACAGGATTTTGGGACCGACCTTTCCCAAAGAACTGCCAAAATTTATCGGTGGGAGGAAGCATATGGTCAAAGTGTACGCGACACCCCTGAAAACCAGCCAGGCAAATGTCGTAGGAGCCATTTTGGAACAACTCGGACCTGAAGAAAATTGGGAGCAGACGGTTGTCATATTGCCGGATGAGGGTTTGCTTTTTCCCTTGCTTCATGCCTTGCCGCCGCAGGTTCAAAAGGTGAACGTGACGATGGGCTATCCGGTCAAAAACTCGCCGGTATATGCGTTTTTGGAGTCTGTATTGGAATTGCAGCGGTATATCAGGCTTGTTGAGGGCGAGGTGTTTTTCTATCATAATCCGTTAAGGAATCTCCTCGCAGCACCCTATCTGAAGGAACAAAACCAAGTGTTTGTCGAGGATCTTTTCCAACAGATGGTCGAGCAAAACCTCATTTATATCCCGCAGCGCGTCTTACACGAGGGAGGTTCATTTTTTAGGCTATTGTTCCAACAAGTCGCTTCAAAGGATTTGTTTTCCTACCTCTCGCAAGTCATTCAATCGCTCGCAGAAGGAATGAAAGGCGATTCCCTACAGAGATCCTATTTGTACCAAAGCTACCGGCAACTCAATAGACTGAAGGAGATTTTTGAAGGGCAAGGTGCCTTGGATTTGGACAGGGAATTGTTTATCCGGCTTTTTCGACAGGTTTTTCAAGAGGTCAAGTTGCCGTTTGAAGGGGAACCATTGGAAGGCTTGCAAGTCATGGGCGTGCTCGAGTCACGAAATTTGGACTTCAAGCGCTTGATCATCTGCAATATGAACGAGGGGAGTTTCCCCCCATCAGGCGGCATCAATTCCATGATCCCATTTAATCTGCGTAGAGCGTTTGGCTTGCCCGTGCAGGAGCAAAATGACGCCATCTATGCCTATACCATTTATCGGCTTCTCCACCGCGCAGAGGAGGTCCATATGCTATACTGCACCAATGCTGAACAGGGAAAAGCTGGCGAAAAGAGTCGCTATATCCTCCAAATGGAAACGGAAATGCAGGCTGATATCCAGGAGCAGACCGTTTTTATTCCGGTTGGGGTAAAGAAAGCTGATGCCATTTTGATCGATAAATCGCCAGGCATCATGACTAGTTTAGAGGAGTTTCTGGTGGGGTCAGACTTTAAATCGATGCGGGCGTTTTCGCCTTCTGTCTTGAATGCTTACTTGGATTGCAGGCTGAAATTTTACTTTCAGGAAATCGCGAAAATCCAGGAAAAGGAGGAAATCAGCGAGGAAGTGGATGCTTCCGTGTTTGGAAACATAGCCCATTACAGTATGGAGTTTTTGTATGGGGGATTCATCGAGCGGAAGAAAAGGGATACCTTGGAGCCCGGTGATTTTGAAGACTTGAAGAAATACTGGGTCTTCCCGGCGGTTGAAAAGGGCATTCGGAAGTTCTACCGATTGGACGAGCATGCTGACACCAAACTAAGTGGACAACTCGCTATCGTCAGGGATGTAATGCAGAAGTACCTTGAGCGTATATTGGATTTGGACGAGGTAGATGCGCCATTTACTTTGTTGACGATGGAGAAAAAATACCAAGCTTCGGTGGCCTTGGAGGATGGGAGGCATATTGCTCTCAAAGGCTTTATTGACCGGGTGGACAGGAAAGGGGAGGTAATTCGCCTGATTGATTACAAATCCGGAAGGGATGAGAAATCCTTTTCGGGTATCGAGAGTCTTTTTGACCGGGGGGAGGAAAAGCGCAACAAAGCGGCATTCCAAACGCTGTTTTATGGGCTCCTGTACCAAACCACCCATCCGGAAAACACCTTTCCACTCAAACCCGCGCTCTTCAATTTTCGGCAGATTTTTGAGGAGAACTTCAATCCGTACCTGCAGCTAAAGATTGGTCGCGCTCAATATGAGGAGGTACAAGATTACAGCGGTTTTTCGCAAGCATATGAGATAGGGCTAAGGGAAACACTCGAGGAATTGTTTGATCCGTCCGTTCCATTTTCCCAAACCGAAATCGTCAAAAAGTGTGAATACTGTCCTTATAAGGTGATTTGTGGGAGATAGGTATGAATCCTTTGATTGAGCTGGTTTTTGGTTCACTTCCAAATTCGACTCAAGTAATGAATTTCCTGATCCGCTTTGAATCCCTCAAGCGCCAGTTGGGTGTAGGGTTCCTTGGGAAATACCAATTCCGTCATCACCCGCTCTCCTCCATTGATAAACACTTCGATCGAAGATTGATCGATAAAGACTCGCAAGGATTGGATTTGGATTCCTTCCAGTGGCAAATGATGCACCTTGCCAAATTCGGCATGGAAATCCGTCTTTCCAGAAGCTGAGCGGTCGAAGAAGAAGTTGTCGCCACTTTTCCCCAATTTGACCGATTCCCCGGCTTGGTTGCTGAAGGTAACTGTGAAATCGCCCGCTTCGGGAATAAGTTCAAGTTCGACCAAGGGCTCCTCAAATGTTATTTGTGACCCGGAAATTTTTGTCGTTTTGGTTCTCAGTGATTCCAATTCTTGGGCAGGCTGGGAGTGTAGTTGGAAGTTTCCCTCTTTCTCAGCCAAAACCAAGCTTCTTGGCAGCGTCATCGCCGATCGCCAAGGATGTGTCGGGACGATTTGGGCGTATTGCCAATTGCTCATCCAGCCGATAAACAGCCGTCGTCCATCGGATTCGGGGATATTGGACCAAGTGACGCCGGCGTAATTGTCTGCGCCGTGGTCAATCCAAAGCGTTTTGTCCGTGTTCGGATTGAAATTTTTCCCATCAAAATCCCCCACAAAATACTGTGTTGCGGACCCACCTTGCGGCCCGCCGGGATTGATCGAAACCAACAAAACCCATTTGTCTTTTCCAGCATCACTGCGGATTGGGAAAAGGTCAGGGCATTCCCAAACGCCGCCGTAGGCTGCCCAAGGGGGATTGAATTCACTTTCGAGCGACCAATCCAGCAGGTTTGGCGAGGAATAGAATTGGATACGGTCCTGTGCAGCCAAAGCCATGATCCATTTCCCAGGACCACTGCCGGGCTGGTACCAAGTGACTTTTGGATCGCGGAAATCCCTGATGCCGGGGTTTTTCAAGACGGGATTGCCTGCATACTTCGTCCATGTCCTTCCCCGGTCGAGGCTGTAAGCAAGGCCTTGGGTCTGGAAGTCGATAGTACCGTTTTTCTCCCCAATCGGATCGTGGTAGGTGTACAAGGCAATCATCGCCGGATTCTCCTTGCTGCCGAGCCCGCTCGTATTTTCCAAATCCATCACAGCCGAACCCGAGAAGATATATCCTAGGGAATCCGGCGCCAAGGCCACCGGCAAGTTTTCCCAATGGACCATGTCCTTGGAAACAGCGTGTCCCCAATGCATCGGTCCCCAAACAGTGCTGTCGGGGTAGTACTGGTAGAAGAGATGGTACTCTCCCTCCCAATACACCATGCCATTGGGGTCATTCATCCAATTGGCAGGTGGCGAGAAATGGAACTGTGGGCGAAATTGCTCGGAGTAAGCCGCTGACTTATTTGTTTGCTCGGTTGGCTTTTCGGAACATGAAAAAGAAAAAAGCGTGGCAATGCCCACCAACAGCCTACCCATAAAGTTACAACGTGCCATTTGAAATGATTTGAGTGTTATTCAGTTTGATTCCATTTTTTTTTCAACCACAAAAGAGGCAAAAGAAAACAAATGAATTTCGGCAACTGAGTTCTTTTGTTTCCTCTGGTTCATTTTTTTGGTTCTATTATTGTCTTTGATTTCAATCCTCTAAGCAGAAAATCTACGTCTTTTTCCTCCAACTGAATCACAACTTCTTCAGCCCCTTGGTCTCTTCCTTGCTGGCTTCGCGGATGCTGATGGCGTAGCCACCGCCCGGTGCGGAAGCCTGGGAAAGTTTGGATTTGGAAGTTACTACAACTTTGCGGATGGTATAGGCTTGGGGATTGTTGCGGAAATGTGCGTCTGCAGCATCCGCATAAATGGTCGCGACATAAGTCTTTCCAGCTTCCAAAAAGTCGAAACCTATAGTAGAAGTCCGCTTTTCATAGCCGTTGACATTGCCGACAAACCATTCCCCGGTTCCCTTGGCTTTCCGGGCAATGGTCAAATAATAGCCCGGTTCGGCTTCGAGGTATTTGCTGATTTCCCAATCGATGGCAACGTCCTTGATAAATTGGAAGGCATCGGGGAATCGCTCATAATGTTCGGGTAAATCGGCAGCCATTTGCAAGGGACTGTACATCGTCACATAAAGTGCTAGCTGATTGGCGATCGTGGAATTGACCCAAGAATTATTGTTTGGATTGATCTTGCTGATATCCATTTCAAAGATACCGGGTGTATAGTCCATCGGCCCACCGATTTGACGGGTAAAGGGAAGCACCGTCACGTGGTTTGCCTTGCTGCCACCAAAAGCCTGGTACTCGGTTCCACGAGCGGATTCGTTGGCGATGAGGTTTGGCCAGGTTCTCGCAATGCCGGTAGGTCTGACGGCTTCATGGGCGTTGACCATGATCTTGTACTCAGCGGCTTTTTCGATCGCATATTGATAGTGGTTGACAATCCACTGGCTGTAGTGGTTGTCGCCACGGGGCAAGATCGAACCCACATAGCCACTCTTCACCGCCGGATAGCCGTGCTCATTCATAAATTGATAAGCCCGATCCATGTGTCTTTCATAATTGCGAACGGAGGACGAGGTTTCGTGGTGCATGATCATTTGCACGCCTTTGCTTTTGGCGTAGTCGCGGATTCCCTCAAGGTCAAAGTCGGGATAGGGTGTGAGGAAGTCGAAGACAAAATCCTTGGAATTGCCAAACCAGTCTTCCCAGCCCACATTCCAGCCTTCTACCAAAACGCCGTCAAAACCATGCTTGGCGGCGAAATCAATATGTCGCTTTACGTTGGCGGTATTGGCGCCATGCCTGCCGTTGGGTTTGGCTTTGGAGAAGTCGGTCACGCCGATTTCCACCGCCGGAAATTCATCTGTGTATGCCCAAGAACTTTTTCCCGTGATCATTTCCCACCAAACGCCAACGTACTTCATCGGCTTTATCCAAGAGGTGTCTTCTATTTTGCTCGGATCGTTGAGGTTGTAAGTCATGCGGGAAGCAAGGATATCACGAGCGTCATCACTGACGATGATGGTGCGCCAAGGGGTTTTGGCGGGCGTTTGGAGATAGACTTTTTCACCGTTGGCGCCCGGTGTCAACCAGGATTGGAAGATGAAATTCTTGTCATCGAGATTAAGGTGCATTGTCGAATAGTTGATCAATGCGGCCTCGTGGAGATTGATATACAGTCCCTCATCGGTTTTCATTTGGAGGGAAGTTTGTACCCCGGTGTTGGAAAAAGGAAGCTGCGCCAGGTTCGCGGTGACCGCTTTTTCCATCAATCCGCGGATTTCCGAAAGCCGTGATTCCGTATAGTCGTATTCCTGCGTATCATAATCCCCCGCGATCCAAAAAGCCTTGTGGTCGCCTGTCATGGCAAATTGGGTCAGCTCTTCGCTAATGACGAAATGCGCCAATTTGGCCTGTGAGGGAAACTCATACCTGAATCCCAAGCCTTCGTCAAAAAGTCTGAACCTGAGCAAAAGTATGCGTCCTGTGGAGGCTTGGGTAAGCGTCACGGCCATTTCGTTGTAATGGTTGCGGATGGTTTTTTCTTCGCCCCAAACTGGTTCCCAAGTTTCGTCAAAAGTCGATTGTTCTGTTTTCGTGACCGAAAATCCATTGGAAAGGCTTGGCTGGTTTTTGATTTCAAAGCCCAAAAGACTGGGTTTGATAACGGTTTTTCCTTTGAAGGTCAGTTGGTAAGTGGGATGGCCTTCCTTCAGTTCGAAGCTTAGAATTAGGTTGCCATCAGGTGATTGTAGGTTTTGTGCCCAAATTGATATTGGGAAGAGAAAGAAAATGAAATGGAGTATTATGTACTTTTTCATGAAGCTTATTTGATTTTGTAGATATAAATGCTTTAAGCAAGAATTGAATGCTTCTTACGGGAAAGTTCGTCATTATCTTTTGCTAGCCGGTTGTAAATGAATTTGAATACTTCCATTACAATGACAACCGGAATGGCTAAAATAAGTACAGTAACCCAATCATTTAACGATATCGGAAAAATTCGCAACATATCCTGCATCGGGGGGATATACATACTGCTTATATGGAGGGCCTGAACTGCGATAATAAAAATTATTAGCCAATAGTTTTTGATTATCGAAATTTTAAAGGTCGATTTTCTTTCGGACCTACAATTAAAGACATGTACATTCTGGACCAAAACCATAAATAGTAAGACCAGATTTCTTGCATGTTCTTCCTCCATATTGAGCTGTTCGATCAGATAGTACCAATATCCGAACGCGATAATGCCAATCACAAAGCCTGAAAGTAGAATTTGTATGGTCATGATTTTATTAAAAATCCCCTCACTTGGTTTCCTGGGTTTTCTTTCCATGGTTTCAGGTTCACCTGCTTCAAATGCCAAAGCCTTATCCTGTATACCGTTTGTCACCAAGTTTAACCAAAGTAGCTGTACTGCCAATAATGGCAACGGGAGTCCTGAAATAATTGCGAGGAGAACCATGAACACTTCAGAAGCCCCTGTTGACACCAATAAATAAATTACCTTTCTCACATTATCGTAAGCAAACCGTCCTTCCTCAACACCCGCAACGATGGAGCTGAAGTTATCGTCCACGACGATCATTGCTCCAACATCTTTTGCAACATCAGTACCTGAACCCATCGCAACGCCTATGTTTGCCCGCTTCAGTGCCGGAGCATCATTGACTCCATCACCAGTCACTGCGACAAATTCCCCGCTTTTTATCAAAACATCGACAATTTCAAGCTTCTGCTGTGGGGATACTCTTCCAAAAACTGAAGTAGATAATACCAATTCTTTAAATTTTTCCTCATCAGGATTGCCTGCTTGGAGAAGCATTTTCCCGGTGATTACAGGCTTATCATCGTTTTGGATTCCAAGTTCTCTGGAAATGTTTGCAGCCGTTGCGGGATGGTCTCCGGTAATCATGATGACTTTAATTCCTGCTTTTTTACATTTTTCTACCGATGATTTGGCTTCGGGCCTTAATGGGTCAATGAAGCAAATCAAACCTACAAATTTAAGGGTCGGTATATCTTCCTCTCGGGCATGGGCTTTTTGTTGGAATGAATCAGCTTTGTTTTCCGCAAAGGCAAGTACTCTGTATCCGTTCGTTGAAAGTTCTTCCGCCTGTTTTAGGATGCTTTCTTTAGAAAATCCCCTTTCTTCCGGATCGATACAAAATTCCAACACTGTTTCTGCAGCCCCTTTCATCCCACAAAAAATACCTGACCCTCTTTGATAAAAAGCTGCTGCATATTTTTTCTCGGACTCATAGGGTATTTTCCCTAATAGGGGAAAGGTTTTCTTGATTTCAGTGGGGACCAATCCGGCTTTATAACCCAGCCCAAGAAGGGCAACGTCCATGGCATCTCCGTGATAGTTCCATTTGTCATTTTGGTTTTCCAGTCCTCCCTCATTTGCCAAAATGGAAATTTCTATGATTTGTCTTAATTCTGGTACTATGGCTAAATTCAGTACTTTTTCCCCATACCCGGCAGGGTAAATGTCTCCTTCTCCATTATATCCTTCCCCCGACACCTCAAATGATTTACCATTTGGAAGAAAGATTTTTTTCACAGTCTGCTGGTTGACGGTAAGTGTCCCGGTTTTATCGCTTGCTATCACGGTACAGCTTCCCAAGCTTTCCACAGAAGTAAGCTTTCTGACAATGACATTTCTATGGGCCATTCTTTTGCTAGCTACTGCAAGGGCCACAGTTAGGGAAACAGGTAAACCTTCCGGAATGGCAGAAACAGACAAGGCCACCACGAAAAAAAATATTGCTGACAAGTCCATGCCCTGAATGCGCAGCAAAACGGCAAGTATTACGGATAAGGCAACAATGATGTAGGCAATATTTTTGGTAAATTTTTCCATTCGGAGAATCAAGGGAGGTTTTGCTGATTCTCCGTGAGAGACATTCAGTGCAATTTTCCCCACCTCTGTATCGAGTCCCGTTCCAATGACAATTCCAACACCTCTTCCCGACATGACTGTGGCGCCCGCAAATGCCATGTTTTTCTTATCTGCCACCACAAGTTCTTTTTTCATTGAAGAGGTGATTTTGAAGACAGCTTGGGATTCCCCGGTCAGGAAACTCTCATCGATTTCAAGGTTATTGACATCTGTCAACCTTAAGTCCGCGGGAACTTTGCTTCCAGATTCAAGTAAAACCATATCGCCTGGCACTAATTCTTCGGAATCAACCCTTTGTAAAGATCCATCCCGAATAATTCTTGAATTTATCCTCAGAAGCTTTTGTAAGCTGGCTGCACTTTTTTCGGCATTGAATTCCTGATGCGCACCGATCGCGGTGTTTATTAAAATGACCAACAAAATAAAAATGGCATCTTTTGGTTCCCCGATTAAGATCGATGCAATCGCGGCAGCGATCAGGATAAAGATCAATGGATTGGCCAATTGCCCCAAAATTATCTTCCTCAAGTTGATATGGACTTTCTCAGGCAATTTATTTGGCCCAAATATGTCCAGCCTTTTCCGGGCCTCTGAGTGACTCAGTCCTTCTTTTGATGTCTGAAGTGTGACCAACACTTCATGGGATTCCAAAGTGTGCCACCTTTTTTCCCTAAGAGCTGCTTTGTCAATCATTTTATAACTGTTAATTAGAAATCCTTTTTACGTGGTTGACCCATATGCCTCATTTGCCATTTTCAACTCCTCCGTCTAATCCATAATCAAAACTCCTTTAAGGCAAATATCTTATTTCCAAATCTTTCAAAAATGGCCTTGTCCAGCATTTCGCGATGGTTTGGATGGGCTATTGCCGTCAATGATTCGGCCCTTTGCCTTAAGTTCTTCCCATACAAATAAGCGACTCCAAATTCGGTTACCACATAGTGAACATGTGCTCTTGTGGTCACTACCCCGGCCCCTTCTTTTAAGAAAGGCACTATCTTGCTGTCGCCCTCTTTGGTAATTGAGCGAAGTGCCAAAATTGGCTTCCCACCTTCAGACAGCGAAGCTCCGCGCATGAAATCCATTTGGCCGCCTACGCCGGAATATTGAAAACTACCCAAGGAATCAGCACAAACCTGACCTGTAAGGTCGATTTCAAGACAACTATTGATGGAGATCATTTTGGGATTTTTGCGGATAATGGCGGAGTCATTTACATATTCCGCCTCCTGAAACGTAAACAAGGGGTTGTCATGGATGATGTCGTACAGTTTTTTGGTGCCTGCAGCAAAAGAGGTTAAAATTTTCCCTTTATGCTTCTTTTTAAAAGTGTTTGTAATTGCGCCTGATTCCAAGAGTTCAATAATTCCATCGGAAAACATTTCTGTATGTACGCCCAGGTCTTTATGGTTTTTCAATTCAGCCAAGACAGCATCTGGAATGGCACCCACGCCGAGTTGCAAGGTGGACCTGTCTTCGATTATTTCAGAAACAAAACGGCCGATCCGTCTATCGCTGTCAGTTACTTTCTTAGCGTAATTGATTTCATGTAGAGGTTGGTCCACCTCAACAGCCGCATGGAATTTACTAAAATGGATGTGGCCGTCTCCATGGGTTCTGGGCATTCTAGGGTTTACCTGCGCAATGACGACTTTTGCGGACTCCACAGCTGCTTTGGCAATGTCCACCGAAACACCCAGGGAGCAAAATCCGTGTGCATCCGGTTCGGATACATGTACTATTGCCACGTCCAGAGGCATGATTTTTTTTCTAAAAAGCTGTCCTATTTCACTTAGGAATAGAGGGATATAATCCCCTCTTTCTGAATTGATAGTATTTCTGATATTGCTTGAAACAAAAAAAGTATTGAAGAAAAAACTTTCCCTGTACACTTCCTCCGCCAATGGCATGGGGCCAAATGTGGAAATACTGACAAGTTCGATATTCCTGAGCTCTTCTTTCCTTTTCGCCAATTCATGGATGAGGAAAGTAGGGGTTGCTGCACTTCCGTGTATGAAAACCCTTTGGTTACTTTTGACCAATTGAACCGCGCTTTTAGAATTGCTGAACTTGTATTCCATTTTTTCTTTCGAATTTAAAATATTTGAAAACTTCAGTGATCCAAAATACCAGGGAAGTAAGGCCCACCCAAAAGATAAATTCCCAGAATGTGATCGGAATGAATTTAAATAAAGTAGCCAAAGAGGGTATCTCAATAATAATGATCTGAAGCAGGATAGAAATCAAGAGTGTATAATTCACCCATTTATTGCTGAAAAGGCCAATTTTGAAAGTCGATCCCTCCAGACTCCTCATATTGAATACATTGAATAGCTGGCTAAATGCCATAGTTATAAATACAATGGTCCTTGCTTTCTCAAGGCTTTCAGGAAGATAATAAAGGTATGCTGTCAGAGAAATCCCTGTCATGAGGATGGTATTGATGATCAAAAAAGGGTAGATTGATTTATTCAGGATATTCTCCTTAGGATCAATAGGAGGAGACAACAGTTCATTTCCTTTTCCCTGTTCGGTAGCCAAAGCTTTGTCGCAAAAGCCGTCGGTCACCAGATTGATCCAAAGAATCTGACTAGCAGTCAGGGGCATGGGCAGTCCAAATGAAACCACCAATATCAAGATCAATATTTCGGCAAAATTGGTAGAAATCAAAAAGAATGATGTCCTTCTCGCATTGTTGAAGACAATTCTGCCTTGCTCGATAGCCTTGACGATGGTAGCAAAATTATCGTCAGCCAAGACCATCATTGAGGCATCTTTGGCCACATCAGTACCCAAAATCCCCATCGAAATTCCGATGTTGGCCTGCTTTAAGGCGGGCGCGTCATTTACACCGTCTCCCGTCATGGCAATCAGTTCACCCTGGTTTTGAAGGGATTTAGCGATCTTGAGTTTCATCACAGGGGAAAGCCTGCAGAATACATCGGATTCCTGCACTGCAAGGTCAAATTCCTGCTTTGACATTTTTGAAAGTTCGGAGTCGGTGTAGACCTTTTGTCGTCCTTCTTTTACAATACCAACAGATTTGCCAATCGCCAAAGCCGTGTCAGCATGGTCTCCTGTGGCCATGATCACCCTGATACCCGCCAAATGGCAGGATTTTACAGCTTCATATACACCCGGGCGTGGAGGGTCCATCATCCCTGCCAAGCCTATGAATTCCAGGTTTTGGTCTGACTGCGGACCGCTGTGTTCTTCCTTTATGGCAAGTGCCAACACCCTCAAGCTTTCCTTGGACCAAGAAGATATTTTTTCATTTATGGTGGCTAATTCATCGTCATCAAGTGCTTTGGTACTTCCGTCGCTACGCTTGACTGAGTCGCAGATTTCCAAGATGGATTCAGGTGCTCCGATATAAAACCGAATTTTTTTTTCTCCTTTTTCCACCAAAGTTGAGCGGTATCTGATATCGGAGTTAAAGGCCACATCCTCAAGGATTGTGTGGTCTTTGGATTTACCTGCTTTGTTTCCCAATACCAAAAATGCCGCCTCTGTCGGGTCACCTGTCACAACCAACATGCCTTTTTCATCTTCCCGAATTGCCGAATTGTGACAATGGGAGGCTATCTCAAGTAATAGATCGATGGCTTCTATGTCCTCTTTTGTCCCTGATAATTCTCCTTCACTTTCCCATCCCTCACCAAGTACTTCCACTTCCTCGGCATTGGGGACCCATACTTTTTTGATCGTCATGGTGTTTTGGGTAAGTGTTCCTGTCTTGTCTGTGATGATCGTGCTTACAGATCCGAGGCTTTCTGTTGCAGTGATTTCCCGGATGATCGCATTGTTTTTTGACATCCGGTATGACCCTACTGCCATGACGATAGAAAGGACCGCAGGTAGTCCTTCGGGAATGGCAGACACTAGTGCCGCTATGGAAATCAACAGAATCTCGTTGATCTCAAAATCATTAAAAAAGTAGGCGACCACAAACAGCACAACCGCACTTGCTATGGCAATGAGGGCCATCTGACGGGCGAGCTTATCAGTTTTGATTTGAAAATTGGTCTTTTTGGGGTTGATCTGCTGGAGGCTGGTGGCTATTTCACCAATTTGGGTTTTTAGACCTGTGCCTGTTACCACCGCTTTGATAGACCCTCCTGCCAGAAAAGTGCCTTTCCATACCATATTTGATTTTTCGGCCAAAGGTATTTCGACGGCAAGTGTATCCGTACTTTTGTTCATGGGTACTGATTCCCCTGTTAATGAAGCTTCTGAAGTCCTCGCATTTTTTGCAAAAATAACCCGGGCATCAGCTGGGATATTGTCACCTTCTTCCAAGGCAATAATATCTCCGGGTACCAATTCCCCGGAATTGACTGTCTGCAACACGCCGTTTCGGATCACTTTGCATTGAGGGACGAGTAGGTTCTTGAGTGCGATCAGCGCCCCTTCTGCCTTGTATTCCTGAACAAATCCAATAATGGCATTGATGATGGTGATCGCAAGGATGACATAAACATCTACGTAATGCTTTGTAAAAAATGAAATCAAAGCTGCGGAAAAAAGGATGTACACCATCAGGTTGTTGAACTGGCGTAAAAAAAGGAGCCACGCCGGTCGTTTGCCTGCCGCTGGCAATTCGTTTTTTCCAAAAACCCCCAACCTTTTGTTTACCTCGGCTACCGAAAGTCCCCTTTCGCTGGTCTGCAGACCTTCCAAGAGGGAATCGACGGACTCGTGATGGGGGAATTCGGGCAGTTTCATGGTCGGTTCATCGCGGATTTTACCATGACGAATTCAGCAATATTCTCCTGATCCAAAATCCCCAAAAACTGCCCATTCTCGACTACCAGCGCTACTTTTCGCTTCTCCGAGGCCATTTTTCTCCATACTTCGTTGAGGTCTTCGAAGGTTTCAACTTTCATCGGTTTCAGGTTAGCAAAGTTTTCGACCAAGGCGGATTCACCACCTTCTTTCAAGCCCAGGATGATTTCATCGCGGCTGAGCGTGCCGACGGCAACATCGTCTTTCACCACGACAAAATGGGTGGCTTGGGAATTCAACAGCTTTTCCACTGCTTTCGAAAGTGGCGCATCTATTCCAATGATTTGGAATTTCTGCATCAGTGCATCCTGGACTTTGAATCCCTTGAGGAAGCTTTCCTGTTGGGTATGGGATACCTCCGCGGCAGCACCCAAGAAAATAAAAATGCCTATCAGCATCAGTATTGGGTTGTTGAACAAGCCAAAAAGAATGAAAAACATCGCCAGGAACTGACCGATGCCACCGGCGATTTGGGTGGCTTTGGCACGCGGGAGTTTGATTGCCAAAAATGCCCGCAAGATCCTGCCTCCATCCATTGGAAATGCCGGAATCAGGTTGAAAATCGCCAAAATCAAATTGGCTGATGCCAAATTGGGAATGATGGTTTGCGGACTGATTTTGATCTCCTCGAGATTTTGGAGGTCAAATCCCGTGAATCCCAAAATCCCCGATAGGATCGCAAAAAGCACAATATTGACCAAGGGTCCCGCGATCGCGACCCAAAGTTCCTGCTTTGGATCTTCGGGGAGTTTTTCCAATCGAGCGACGCCGCCAATCGGATAAAGGACAATGTCCTTGGTTTGGATGCCGTAGCGCTGCGCTGCCAAGGCGTGCCCAAACTCATGCATTACCACGCAGGCAAAAAGGGCAAGAACGAAAACAACTACCCAAAGTATATCCATAGCGGGCATACCCTGTCGTGAGTTGGAAATAATGATCCATAGCAGCAGGAGAGAGAACGTCCAGTGGATAAAGACTTTTACATTCTTGAAGCTTCCGAGATATAGTGCAAATTTCATCCGTGTCGGGTTTTGATGTTCCTGTTTTATTCCTTCAAGATAGGATTTATCCCTGTCTGAAACCAAATTAAGGTACCATTAGGCAAATAAAGCATGACGGTTGTCACCATTGATGGAGATTATTTTCCGGAATTGTGATTTTCGCCAAAATCACTTCCATGTAGTTTGGAATCAAATTGTGTTGTTTATATTGTTTTGATAATTTAATTTTATGATAATATTTAAAATTAAAATTATGTATTGAAAGAGTGTAAAAAATCACTCTATTCAAAACAATATTCTGAATTGATATGAGTTTCATGATTGCCCGATGGAAATTTTTTATATATTCGCAGGCATGTACAAGCGTGATTGTTCTCGCCAATTCGTTGAACATAAGTACCTTCAGAATAATAAACCCAAGTTAAAATGTCCTTCTCATCAGAGATATACAAACCCCAAAACCACATCCGGATTGTAACCGCTGCCTCGCTTTTTGATGGGCATGATGCCGCTATCAATATCATGCGGAGGATTATTCAGGCGACAGGCTGTGAAGTCATCCACCTCGGCCACAACCGCTCCGTGCATGAGATTGTCGACTGTGCAATCCAGGAGGACGTACAGGCCATCGCCATTACCTCATACCAAGGCGGTCATATCGAATTTTTCAAGTACATGTATGATCTCCTAAAGGAACGAGGGATGGGCCATATCCGGATTTTTGGAGGTGGAGGAGGGACAATTCTTCCCGAGGAAATCGAGGAATTGCATGCCTACGGCATAGCGAGGATTTATTCCCCAGATGACGGCAGGGCGATGGGTTTGCAAGGAATGATCAATGACCTTGTCAAACAATGCGATTTCCCAATTGGACAAGATTTAAAACGGCAAAATCTAAATTCCGCCGATAAGGTGGGAATAGCGCGGACAATTTCCGCCGCAGAGAACTTTCCCGAGCAATCCAAGGCTTTGCTGGATGACATTCGTGTGAAAGCGTCAAAGAGCAAAACTCCCGTGTTGGGAATTACCGGCACCGGTGGCGCGGGGAAATCCTCATTGGTTGATGAGTTGGTGAGGCGTTTTTTGTTGGATTTTTCGGACAAAAACATTGCGATTATTTCCGTAGATCCGTCCAAAAGAAAAACGGGTGGAGCGCTACTTGGAGACCGCATTCGAATGAATGCCATCCACCATCCGCGGGTGTACATGCGTTCGCTTGCGACACGTCAATCCAATTTGGCACTTTCCAAGTATGTGCAGGATGCGGTGGATATCGTGAAGGCAGCAGATTTTGACCTGATCATTTTGGAGACCTCCGGTATCGGTCAATCAGACACCGAAATCATCGAGCATTCGGACATGTCATTGTATGTAATGACGCCGGAATATGGGGCCGCCACCCAGCTCGAAAAAATCGACATGCTTGATTTCGCCGACATCATTGCGCTCAATAAGTTTGATAAAAGAGGCGCTCAGGATGCACTTCGCGATGTCAAGAAACAATACAAGCGCAACCATAACCTTTGGGACATCGCCGACGAGGATATACCGGTTTTTGGGACAATCGCTTCCCAATTCAATGACCCGGGAATGAACAACCTTTACCGGGCGATTATCAAAAAACTTGCTGAAAAAACCGGTGCCGCGCTCCATTCATCCTTTGAGCTTACCAAGGAAATCTTGGAGAAAATCTACATCATCCCGCCTGCACGAACGCGGTATCTGTCGGAGATTTCCGAAACCAATCGGAACTACGACAAATGGGTGGAAGACCAAAAGGAAGTAGCCCAAAAGTTGTACAGCATCAGAAAGTCGATCGACGCGATCCGTTCCGCCAAAGTGGTAGACGAGGATAGGCTTGTCAAGGAACTAGAGGAGGTCTACGCCCAAGTGGAGCTTGGACTCGATCCAAAAAACAAGAAGTGGATCGAGAAGTGGCCCGAGAAAATCACCCGCTATGGGGAGGATTTTTACGTTTTCCATGTCCGGGACAAGGAAATCAAAGTCCAAACACATACCAAGTCACTGTCCCAAACCAAAATCCCAAAAGTCGCTTTGCCCAAATACGAAGCTTGGGGTGATTTGCTGAAGTGGGCATTGAAGGAAAATGTACCTGGAAAATTCCCGTTCACCGCCGGCGTGTTTCCATTCAAGCGCGAAGGAGAGGACCCAACGAGGATGTTTGCAGGTGAAGGCGGTCCTGAGCGCACCAACAAGCGCTTTCATTATGTGTCCAAGGGAATGCCGGCCAAGCGGCTTTCTACAGCATTTGATTCGGTGACTTTATATGGGGAAGACCCTGATTACAGACCCGATATCTATGGAAAAATCGGCAATTCAGGTGTAAACGTGTGCTGCCTCGACGATGCCAAAAAGCTGTATTCCGGATTCAATTTGGCCGATCCGATGACCTCCGTTTCCATGACGATCAATGGACCCGCTGCTACGATGACAGCCTTCTTCATGAACGCCGCAATTGATCAGCAGTGTGAAATCTACATCCGGGAAAATGGCTTGGAACAGGAGGTTGACGAGCGGATTGAAGCGATTTACATGGAAAAAGGAATCGAAAGACCTGTATACAACGCTCCGGTTCCCGAGGGTAATGATGGGTTGGGTTTGATGCTTTTAGGCGTGACAGGTGACCAAGTCCTGCCAATCGAAGTGTATGAAAAGATCAAGGCGGATACACTTTCCAAAGTCCGAGGAACTGTCCAGGCCGATATTTTGAAAGAAGATCAGGCCCAGAATACTTGTATTTTCTCGACCGAGTTTTCCCTTAGGCTGATGGGTGATGTGCAGCAATATTTCATCCACCATAAGATTCGGAACTTCTACTCGGTTTCGATTTCGGGTTACCATATCGCGGAAGCGGGTGCCAATCCAATCACGCAGTTGGCCTTGACACTCTCCAATGGCTTCACCTACGTGGAGTATTATGTCTCTCGAGGCATGGATATCAACAAATTCGCACCCAACCTTTCTTTCTTCTTTTCTAACGGAATTGACCCCGAATATGCGGTGATTGGAAGGGTGGCACGTAGGATTTGGGCGAAGGCGATGAAATTGAAATACGGAGCGAACGAGCGTTCACAAATGCTGAAATACCACATCCAGACTTCCGGACGTTCACTCCACGCCCAGGAGATCGACTTCAACGATATCCGGACCACCTTGCAGGCGCTGTATGCGATCTATGACAATTGCAACTCTCTGCATACCAACGCCTACGATGAAGCCATTACCACACCAACCGAGGCATCCGTACGCCGGGCAATGGCCATTCAGCTCATCATCAACAAAGAGCTTGGATTGGCCAAAAACGAGAACCCTTTGCAAGGTTCATTTATCATTGAAGAATTGACGGATTTGGTGGAAGAGGCGGTCTATCTCGAATTTGACCGGATTACGGAAAGGGGAGGAGTACTAGGCGCCATGGAAACTATGTACCAGCGCGGCAAAATCCAAGAGGAAAGTCTGCATTACGAAATGCTAAAGCATACCGGAGAATATCCAATTGTTGGTGTCAATACCTTCCTTTCGTCCGAAGGCTCACCGACGATAATCCCTGGTGAAGTGATCAGGGCGACCACTGAGGAAAAGGAGGCGCAAATCCAAACGCTTTCCCAATTACACCAAAAACATGCAGATCGTGCTAAAATGGAACTGGTCAAACTGCAGCAGGTAGCTGTGAGGAACGGGAATATCTTCGAAAGACTGATGGAGGCGGCGAAGTATTGTTCCTTGGGTCAAATTACCCATGCGCTTTATGAGGTTGGTGGCCAATATCGCAGGAATATGTAGGGCGATTCGGAGGTCTAAAGCTTTTATGGCTTGGAGATAGGAAGTTGTATTAGTCTGCCAGTAAGGCTGGAAAGTGTAATTTGTCACAATTCAATTCGCCCTACGGCCATATGTTTGGCGAGAAATCAGCGGCCTGGGATTCCGACTTCAAAAAATCAATAGAATCTCAAATATCCCGGGTCTAGAACCAATAAACTGATAACTCAATAACTTTGTAACCTTATATTTTATCAAGATGAGCAAGAGAAATATCACCGTCCACATGAAGGCGGAAAAAGAGTACTTCGCAGTCAATGCACAGGGTAACCGTGTAGAAATCGACATGTATCACGGAGAGGAGAAAAAGGCACAATCTCCCATGGATCTGTTGCTATCGGCACTCGGTGGCTGTTCGGCAGTAGATGCTGTTATCATGATGAAGAAAAAGAGAAAGAGCGTAGAAGATTTCTTCATAGAAGTAGAGGGTACCCGTGCGGATGGAACACCGGCCTATTATACCCACATCGTTATGAAGTTTGTGTTGGTCTCGCCGGACGCGACAGAAGAGGAATTTGCGAAAGTCGTCGCGTTGTCCGTGGACAAATATTGCTCCGTTGCCAGTTCGCTGAAATCTGAAATCAGCTACACGTCTGAGGTAAGAAGGCCAGCATGAGGGTCGTAAGGGAGTTTTCCAAGGAAGGGATTCGATTGAGTATATTTTCGTGGAACAATAAGTACCTCATCAAGTACGAGCTTGGCCCAATGGAGCAGACTTTTAAGATTCCGGAAATGGATGTATTGGATGAATCCGACTTGGAAGTGTTTTTTGAGGGGGATTTCTTTGACGCCGTGAAAGATAGATTTAAAGAAATGGGGGAATCCTTTCGAAAAAAACTTGAAAATTTTTAGCTTTAGGTCATGCCTGAAGTATTCGATAGAGTTTTGTCCAAGTATTTTTTTGTTTTTTGTTTCGCGTTTGTTTCGTGTTCGGGACAGGTCAAAGAGCCGTCTGATCAAGATTTTTTCGGTGTAAGCACCTTCATATCCCTATTGGAGTATGACCTCGCTGCATTGGAGGATGAAATTAGAAGTCTCGGTGAATTTACCGAAAGCCTTTTTTTGAGACAGGATGAATTGGTATCTACCGGCGACAGGACCCGATACAAGATAGAAGGCGTCGCCGCCAATTCGGAGCCAGGCGCCGATCCGGAAAAATCCAGCCTGTACATTACCCAGCTTGCTACCGATCTAAGGAAGGTGGAAGATATGATCCTCGTCACAAATCCCCTGGACAGTGTTTTCCGAAAAATCTTACAAAAGTACCCGGTGGTATCCCAGGTTTATTTCAATTCCTCAATTCAACTAAACCGCTTGTTTCCTCCTTACAACGTATATGAAATGCTTGAGCCTGATTTGGATTTGACTGCCTTCAATTTCTACTATGAAGCAGATGAAGCCCATAATCCGGAAAGAAAGCCCGTTTGGGTCGATGCAATGTATATTGACCCTGTGGGCAGGGGGTGGATGATTACGCTCACCCAGCCGGTGTACCACATGGACGAGCTGAAACTTGTATTGGGCATGGACCTGACGCTTAACGATATCATTGAGAATTACATCAACAAGACGAGCCATCAGATATTGATCATCGACCAAGAGGGCACAGTGGTAGCGGGCAAATCCAAAACCATCGAGGTCTTTTCTTTGCCGCCTTTGAAGAACCATACCTACACACAGACAATCACAAGCGACAGCTTCAGAAAGGAGGACTTCAACCTGTTCAAGAGTCGCAGCGGTGAAGTTCGGCGTATCGCCGACGAAATCATCAACCATCAGCAAAGTGAGGTTTGGATGACCGTTGGGCAAAGAAAAATCAAAGTTGTAAGTAAGAAAACGAGCAAGTTGGATTGGTTTGTACTCGAAATATTCTTGTAAATGTCTGGCAAGGAAAAAAGCATCATCCGATCCGAAAAGGGATTCTATCAGATCTTGCTGATCATGGGGATCATTGTGGTCCTTTTGATTTTATTCTTGGGTATAGCATTTTTTCAGGTACTGAGAAACAATCAGATTGGCTCCAATAAGGAAAACCTGGACCGTCAGGTAGAACTGGCCGCGAAACAGATCGAGGAAACATTCGGTAAATTCTACGATGACTTGTATTTCCTTGCGTCCAATTTGGAGCCTTGGACCTACGATCGGGGCGATCAGGAGATTTTGGCGTTCGAAAAAAGAGCAAGAAGGATATTCAACAACCACCGGGAGGTGATGGACACCCTCGTTGTTCGGTTTCCAAAGTCCACCGTCTCCTTTCATTTTGATAACCGCAACAACTTCATAAGGGAGATTCATGAATTTTTGGATACTGTCGACCAAGCGGGTCAAAACAGTGTAACTGTGTTTTACCCGGAAAAAGGAATCTCCGTCACAGCTAAATTCAACTTGGAACGCCTGGTCAACGATTCATTTTCGAACTTTTACATGGGTGCCTACGGACACAAGTTGGTGTATGCGGACAACATATTGTGGGGAATCGATGAGCAGCGATTTGTTAGGTATTTAAGGCTGGACGATAATTCGGCCCAGCAAATTGAAAACCAAGTCAGGGATGGGTTGCGGGGTTCGCTGGAAGGCGAGTTTTTCGACGATATTGAAGAAAAGGAGCTAGGTGCCTTGATACACCACTATCCTTTCAAACTTTACCCCTTGGATCGGGAGTTTAGCGCGATATTTTTGATCGACAAGCAGTCGGTTACAGCGGGCATTTTCTCGGCATATTTCTATTTGATAGCAGGGTTGTTGCTGATACTGGTGTTGGTGATCTGGATTATGAACGAGGCCATGAGAAATTCCCAGGAAGCCAATCAGACACTTTCCAGGAAGGCCGAAGAAATCAAGGAGCTATTCAGAAGGCAAAACCTCCTACTCCATGAGTCAAGGGGTTTTATTTATTTTCAGGACGCCGATGGCAAGATGACGAGCGTTGGGCCTGAGGTAGTTAACGTGTTGGGTTATTCCGAAGCGGAATTTGCGAAGAATTTCAGGTCAATCATTTCGCCAAAACATACCACGCTCGTCCAAAAAATCCTTGAGGACGCCAAGCTCGATAAGCGGGAAACTGTTGAGTTTGAGATGGATTTCAGAACCAAAAAAGGAAAATGGCTGAGGGTAAAGATATTTGAGCGATTGGAGTACGATGCGCAAGGTAATTTCAAGGGAAATGTGGGTGTTTGCACGGACATCAATGAGAAATACCTGCGCGAACAGGAACTTATCAAGAGCGAAAACAGGCTGCGTACCGTACTCAAAAGTCTGCCGGATTTGATATTTATCTATGACCACGAAGGAAGGTACCAAGATTACTACGTCAAAGACCCCAGTCTCCTTGTGACGCCTTTGGAAGGCTGTATCGGCAAAAAGGTCACCGATCTGTTGCCTCCCGAACTGGCAAAAAAAGTGCAATCGAGCATAGAGGCCACGGTGAAAACCAAAAAAATGCAAAACATCGAGTATGAGGTAGAAATTCCAATTGGCAAACGCATCTTCGACGCGAGATTTTTCCTCTTGGATGACGAAAAACTCATGTCGATTGCGAGGGACATTACGGGTAAAAAACTTTGGGAGAAAGGATTGGAGGAAGCAAAAAGGGCGGCCGAACAGGCAAGTACCGCCAAATCCGAGTTTCTGGCAAATATGAGCCACGAAATCAGGACGCCGATGAACGGACTTTTGGGGATCATTGGCTTGATGGAAATGACGGAATTGGATGAGATTCAAAAAGAGTATCTTCAGATCATCAAGGATTCCGGCGAGTCGCTTTTGGGGATCATCAAGGATATTTTGGATTACTCCAAAATCGAGTCAGGCGAAATGAATCTCAGCCCTACTGTCTTTCATTTCAAACAGGAAATTGAAAAATGCCTCCGGCTTTTCTCGGGTTTGGTTTTGGAGAAAAACATCGAAATGACCTATCAGTTCGAATCCATGATTCCGGAGTATGTCGAGCTGGATCGCGACAAATTAAATCAGATATTGAACAACCTCATTGGCAACGCCATCAAGTTTACCCCACCGGGCGGGACCATCCGAATCAACATTGCCGGAGAATCGATTTTGGATAGGAACATTATGCTTCACTTCGAGGTGAAGGATTCCGGCATTGGGATTCCTGCAGACAAAATCGAAAACCTCACCAAGCCTTTTTATCAGGTAGATAGCAGCAATACGCGCGAAACCCACGGCACAGGACTCGGTTTGGCAATTTCACAAAAACTGGTCGAGTTGATGGGCGGCGATCTTCAGATCCATTCCGAGGTAGGGGAGGGTTCAACTTTCACTTTCAGTATTTTTGCGAAAATCTGGAAGAAGGCCGAGTCTCTTATGGAAAATTCCGCTAATTCCGAGCGGGAATCCATTTTTGATCTCAAGAACATGGCTAAAAAGTATCCGATGGAGATACTCCTGGCCGAGGATAACAATACCAACCTCAAGTTCATGAATATGCTCATGGGGCAGCTGGGATACACGTTTGCGCTTGCGCGGAATGGTCAAGAGGCGGTCGAACAGGTGATTGAAAAGGACTTCGATCTCATCCTCATGGATATTCAGATGCCGGTGATGGACGGTTTGGTGGCCGCAAAAACCATCCGGCGGGACCTTGGAAAGGACGTTAGCATAATCGGTTTGTCGGCGCATGCATTTCAGGAGGATGTGGACAAGGCAAAAAATGCTGGTATGGATGCCTATTTGACCAAGCCGATTCAAATCCAGGAACTCGCGCAAGTGATCAGGCGATTTGCAGACAAAAAGAAAGAAATAAAAAAAGAGGCCAAATGACCTCTTCTTTTTTATAGCGGCATGTTGATGTCAAATGCCTCGAGATAATCCGCTACCCTTCGTACAAACATCCCGCCCAATGAACCATCCACAACTCGGTGGTCGTAGGAGTGCGACAGGAACATTTTGTGCCTAATTGCGATCACATCGCCAGATGGCAATTCCAACACAGCAGGCTTTTTCTGAATTGCCCCGACAGCTAGGATCGCAACCTGCGGCTGCATGATAATCGGTGTCCCTAGTACATTTCCAAAAGAGCCAACGTTGGATACGGTATAGGTCCCGCCAGTTAGCTCATCAGGGCTCAATTTGTTGGTTCTTGCCCGATTGGCCAGATCGTTGATCTTTTTGGAAAGGCCTGTGAGGTTGAGCTGGTCGGCATTTCGGATGACCGGTACAATCAGGTTACCTGTCGGTAGCGCCACCGCTACGCCAATGTTGATATCTTTTTTCTTGATGATTCTGTCCCCATCCACCGAGATGTTGATCATCGGGAAGTCTTTGATGGCCTTGGCGACGGCTTGGATAAAAAACGGCGTGAAGGTCAAAGGCTCTCCCTCTTTCTTTTGGTAGGCATCCTTCACCTTATTCCTCCAGAGCACAATGTTGGTCATATCAGCTTCGACGAATGAGGTCACATGTGGCGAAATACGCTTGGAGTCAACCATACGCTGTGCGATCATTTTGCGCATCCTGTCCATCTCGATGATTTCGTCCTGTGCGGAAATGCTCATCTCCACACGTGGGAATGCGCTAGGTTGGGATGCGACCGAAGAGGTAGCGATAGGCTGGCTGGAACCCCTCTGCGAGAGGTACTGGAGCATATCTTGTTTGGTAACCCGGCCGTCTTTTCCGGTACCAGCGATTGTGGCTAGTTCCTCGCGGCTGATTTTTTCCTCTTTGGCAATGCTCAGGACAAGTGGGGAATAAAATCTATCGTCCTGTGTCCCGCTTGTCGGTGTGGAAGCAGCTGTGATCAAAGTAGCTGTTTGTGCTGGAGCAGCCGCGAGCAGTTCATCCTTATGGCTTGTTTCTGACGTTGGTTTTCCGGCAGGCTCACTGACTTGGCCATTTGTAGCGGTTTCGATAATGGCAATGGGGGCACCTACTGCCACAACATCACCTTCTTTTGCGAGTATTTTTTTCAATATCCCAGCATGGGTAGCGGGGACTTCTGTATCTACTTTGTCTGTCGCTACTTCCAAAACTGACTCATCCTGCTCGATTACATCACCTTCTTTCTTGAGCCAGGTGAGGATGGTGCCTTCGATGATACTTTCACCCATCTTGGGCATCAGCATTTCTACACTTGCCATATTTTATTATTTAATTGGGTTTATTTCCGAGTTTTAAAATTATATTTTATTTCTTCGAATACAAAATCAAGTAATGAGATTTTTATTCTGTTTTGCCAAGGATACAAATTCTCAGCAAATTCAGGACCGAGACTCCAGTCAATTGGATATTGAGCATCCTGTCTTGGGTTAATTGGAGTTTCTTCGTCACCGTTTTGGTTTTGGTCGCGCAGGCAATCCAAACCGTCCCGACGGGTTTTTCTGCCCAGCCTCCGCCAGGACCCGCAATCCCACTACTTGCAAGGCCATAATCTGCATTAAACATTTCCCGAACGTGTTCGGCCATTTGAATGACGGTTGGCTCGCTGACCGCACCATGTTCTTCCAGCGTGCTCGCATCAACACCCAAAAGCCTGTTTTTGAAATGGTTGTGGTAGGGGATGATGCCACCTTGGAAATAGTCGCTGCTGCCTGCAATACTTGTTACCAAATGCGAAATATATCCTCCTGAACAGCTTTCGGCAAATGCCACTTTTTGGTTTTTCTCTCTCAACATCTTTCCGACTGCCTCCTCCAAAGTCATCATTCCAAATCCATAGACATATTTTTCGATGATCGGCATCACTTTTTCCACTTGGAGAGCCACGTCCTTCTCCAATTCTGAAGGATTGTCTCCAAAGGCCGTGAGCCTCAGCCTCACTTGTCCCAAGGATGGCAAATAGGCCAGTTTGATATGGGGCGGCAAGTTTCCTTCCCAATCTTTGATCAAGTCTGCCAGCCAACTCTCGCCGATGCCAACAGTTTTAACCACATAATGGTAAATGATCGGAAGTTGGAATCTTTCCTTGATCCTTGGAAGCACATGGTCATTCATGAGTTTTTTCATCTCATGGGGTACACCCGGCATGGACATCCATATCTTTCCATTTTCGGAAAACCACATTCCTGGAGCAGTTCCCAAAACATTTGGGATATAGGTGCACTTGGTGGGGAGGTGGGCTTGAAGTGCATTTAGCGGCGTGAGTTCCCTTCCCCTTTTTTCAAAAAACGTCCTGACCGCATCCAATGCATCCGGAACCAATTCTATTGCGCAATTGAAATATTCCGCCAAGAGCGGTTTGGTCAAGTCGTCGTTGGTCGGGCCAAGCCCCCCGGTCATGAGGATTATGTCGGCACGGTTTTCCGCTTCAGCAAAAGCCGTTAGGATGGCCTCTCGACTGTCGCCAACCGTTGTCCGCCTGACAACCCTGACCCCAATCAAGTCCAGCTCTTGGCTGATCCAATGGCTGTTGGTGTCCAAAACCTGGCCGTACAACAGCTCGTCGCCGATTGCAAGTATTTCCGCTTTGACTTCCTGGTATTGGTTCATGATTTTTTTCGCTTGTACATTACAAAATCGAAATCGTACTGGTTTGATTCGTCTTTTTGGAAACTTTCCTCGGACATTTTTTCCCAGCGGGTAGGGTCTATTTCTGGGAAAAATGAGTCACCATCAGGAAAGGCATGCACTTCTGTTACGATCAGCTCATCGGCTATGTCCATGGATTGTTGGTAAATCTCCGCGCCACCAATTACGAAAACTTGATCCTGCCCCGTTCCAATTGCTTTTTGGACGGCATCTTCCAATGATTTTGCCACAAAATGACCAGCTGGAAGCTCCAAATTCGGGTTTCTGGAGACTACTATTGAGGTTCGGTTGGGGAGAGGTTTACCTATGGAGTCATAGGTCTTGCGACCCATGATGATGCAATGTCCTGTCGTAAGTTTTTTGAACCTTTTCAGGTCAGCGGAAAGCTTCCAGACCAACTCATTGTCTTTGCCTATGACATTGTTGCTGGCTTTCGCTACGATGATGGAAATTTTCAAAGCGTTGCTCAGTTTTTCGGCTAAGATACCAAGTCTTTGGAAACGCAGGCCCAAGCATGCGACAAAAATAAACCCTTGGGCTTGGCCAAGGGTTGGGATATTTCCCAGTATTTGCAACTACTGCTTCATGGTAGCGATGCTTGGGTAATCCGCCATCAGAAACTTTTGGCCTTTGTCGGGTTGGATGTCGGTGACCTGCATGTCAAACTTGCTCTTGTCTTTTTTGCTGGTGACATGGGCCTCCATCATATTGCCAGAGGGTAGCTGACCGAGCATTGCGGGATTTGAGGTTTTCATTCTGGCTGTGAGAAATGGATTGTTTTGGGCCCAAAAGGGCGTCGTGGAGTTAACCGGTGATTGGGTGACCCAGTACAAGGTGGTACTTTCGTCGGTTTCGATAAGATATTCGTCGCACGGGTACCCAAGGATGGTTTTGGTGTTACCCGTCTTTTCAAACTTTACAGACTCATTTGCCTGCTGTCCAGTGGCGCTCTGTGTTTCGACAGGCGCCGAAAGCATTTCAGCATCATAACCATAGGCCATGCGCATTTGCTGACCTTCATTGACCATGAGGGTAATGGCCACATTGCGGTTGAAATCATAAATTAGCGTGAATTTTCCCTCTTCGGATTTCTTGCTTTCCTCGCTTTTGAACTCCATCGCGGTGATCTTCGGGTCAGAGGAGAGAAATGAAGTGAGTTGGAAAGGTTCGATATCCTTGCCTTTTTCGTCTATTCCCGTAAACTCGATAATCGAGAAACCGTCGAAACTGTAGGATTCAGCGACTTCGACGTCAGAATACACAGACTGCATGATTTGGTTGATGCGCTCATTGTTCGCCGAATCGGCCGGGTCAACTCCGTACACATCCTTGAAGACCTTGTCGAGCTGCCTCCGCGCTACTTTTTCCATTTCGCTTTCCACTTTCTTTTCTATCGCGCGGCTAATGCCCCTTTCTGCGGCATTCTTAAGTCTGTTGACGAATTGGGCCTGTACTGTAGCAATCGAAATCGGGAAAACCAATATTATAAACACAAAACGATACAAGTTCTTCATAACAATCTTGGGAATATTTCGCTCAAAGTTAGCTAAACGATAGTTTAGAAGAAACATAAAAATCCAGTTTTCCCTTGGAATATTTCTGTATTTGTGATCTAATGTCACAGGTAGCTAAAAAAAATCCTCTTTTTACAAAAGATCATTTCAGCTTATTGCCGCGAAGAAACTCCTCAACTTGCATCCGTTTTTTTCCCTCCAATTGAAGTTCCAAAATCTCCAAGCAACCGCTTCCGGTTTTGAAAACAAGTTTTGATTTTCCATCGGTGAAAAATTGGCCCGTTGAAAAGTTCTCCATATCCTTTTCCACAATTTGGGTCTTGAAGATTTTCAGGACTTTCCCCTCGATAATAGTCCATGCCGCTGGATAGGGCGATAGTCCCCTTACCAGGTTGTGGATATCAGCCGCCGGGCGATGCCAGTCTATTTCACAGGTTTCTTTGAAGATTTTTGGTGCATGGTGTTTTGCTTGGCTCTCATCTTGCGGAATTGCACGCACGTTGCCTGCTGCGATGGCCTCCACGGTCTTCAATACAAGGTTGGCCCCCTTTTCCATCAGCCTCGCGTAAAGACTGCCTACGTTGTCATCAAGATAGATGGGTTCTTTTTCCTGAAAAATGATCGAACCCGTATCGATCTCATGCTTGAGGAAAAAAGTCGTGATTCCGGTTTCAGTTTCACCATTGATGATGGCCCAATTGATTGGTGCTGCCCCTCGGTAATTCGGCAAAAGCGATGCGTGGAGGTTGAAAGTGCCCAAAGGTGGCATGGACCAAACTACCTCGGGGAGCATTCTAAAAGCAACGACTATCTGCAGGTCAGCGTGAAAAGAAGCCAATTCTGCAAGAAATTCAGGGGATTTGAGGTTAGTGGGCTGTAGGACGGGAATCCCAAATTCCATTGCCTTCTCTTTTACCGGACTTGGAATCGACTTTTGGCCTCTCCCCTGCGGTTTGTCTGGCGCAGTCACGACAGCCACAACGTTCCATGCATTTTCAACCAGTATCTGCAGCGAAGCAACCGCAAATTCGGGCGTCCCCATAAATACTATTCTGAGGTCCTTATTCATTTCTTTTGGATTTGGGCTCAAAAATACCCAAACATTTTTAGCGCAGGGATGGTTGTTACATGTTTATATCCGTTTTGGGAATTAAGTTCTTTGATGTTTGGTTTCTTCCGAAATCCGAATTTGATCAAAGCAGCCTAAAAACCGATTTTACTATAAACCTGTGCCATTCAATCGGTATTTATTCCTTTTGGATGTTCATAGGTTTCGATGACACAAAATATTTGACAATATCATTTTGCTTTTGCATAATTTTGCGGCATGAAAAATCAAAACGACTACAGCTTTAATAGCGGCATTAGGTTTATGACCTTTGCATTAGCTATGTTTTTTGCTGTGTTGGCTGTTTTTGATGAATACAAGGACCAGGGTAGTTTGGAGCGCTATGAGGAATTGGTATCTGAAAAGGAGTATGATTTCGCCATTTTCCCGTCCTCCCTTTCCAGACCGACTTCTTCCAAGCTGACCAAAATTGAGCGGATGGAAGTTGTAAAAATCGTTGATCGGATTTTTAGCATTCAACTGATTAATCCCCAGGTCGCGCTTTTGGCTCAGCCTCGGGAGATTTTGATCCCGCATTTTATCTCCCTATTTTCAAAATTCGATATTTTGACAAATGCCCCCTGAGGGGAGTTGAAGTTACTGTTTGGACGGTCAAGTCCCTTTTACATCTTGCCAAAAAACCCAAAATAGTCTTTCAATAGATTATTCTCATCTTATCATTACACGTCATGAAATTATCTGATTCTAGCATTTCCTTTGGGAAAGGCCTAGGGCTACTGAGATTTTCAGTAATCGTCCTAGTTTTGGTGATCACCATGCTGCCTTCCTGTAACAGCGGGAACAGCAAAGAACAACAAGTCACTGTTTTGGACAATATTCCCGTATTGGAATTGAAGCCGATGAGCATAGAAGTCCCGGTCACTTTCGTAGCGGATATCCAGGCTGTACAGTTTGTCGAAATCCGCGCCAAAGTCGAAGGGTATGTCGACCAGATTTACGTGGATGAAGGCCAATTTGTGAAAAAGGGACAAAACCTTTTCCAATTGTCCTCCATGGAGTTTTTGGAGATGGTCAATTCCGCCAACGCCAAACTAGCCCAAGCAAAAGCCGAGGCGCAGGCAGCCCAGGTCGAGGTGGACCGATTGAGAATACTGGTTGAGAAAGACATCATTGCACCGTCAGAACTTGAATTGGCGCGGTCCAAAAGATCTGTTGCACAATCCGGCATAGCCGAGGCTGAGGCGATGCTGAAAAACGCAAAGACTGGCTTGTCCTACACGACGATTAAGGCGCCATTTGACGGCATCGTGGATAGGATTCCACACAAAAAGGGATCCTTGGTGACACAAGGCGATTTGTTGACCAATATTACCGACATCTCTGAAGTGTTTGCATACTTCAAGGTGACTGAAAATGAATATCTCCGGTACATGAGGGCAAAAAAGGAAGGGGATGCAGAAAACATGGGTCAAAGCGTTTCCCTAATCCTTGCGGACGGAGAGACATACGCTTTTCCTGGAAAATTGGAGACGATGGAAGCGGATTTTGAGAGAGGTACCGGTTCGATCGCATTCCGTGTAAGGTTCCCCAACCCAGACCAATTGATCAAACATGGATCTACGGGTAGAATCCAAATGGTAAACCAGCTTGACGATGTGTTTTTGGTGCCCCAGAAATCAACATTTGAAATACAGGACTACAGCTATGTCTACATCCTCGATGAAAACAACACGGTCAAGGTAAGGAGCTTCAAGCCTGTAAGGAGATTTGGTCTTTTTTATGTTGCCGAAGGATTTGAGACAGGGGAGAAGATTATTTATGAAGGTATCCAACAGGTAAAGGACGGCGTGGTCATTACTCCTGCGACGGTATCCCAAAAGGACGCCTACGATACACTTTCTACGAACTTGTGATAAATATTTCCAATATAACTCTGAACCAACATGTTTGAGATATTTATCCGAAGGCCGATACTTTCGACAGTGATATCGGTTTTTATCACTTTGCTTGGGCTTTTGGCACTTTTCACCTTGCCTATTACCCAATTCCCTGAAATCGTACCCCCCTCCGTAACTGTGACCGCCAAATATACCGGTGCTAACGCGGAGGTATTGTCCAAGGCTGTCGCCACGCCGCTCGAGCGGGCAATCAATGGTGTGCCGGGCATGACCTACATGACCTCTGTCAATACAAATGATGGTATTACGCTCATCAACATCGTGTTCAAAGTAGGGACAGATCCGGATCTGGCTGCGGTAAACGTCCAAAACAGGGTAGCTACGGTACTCGACGAATTGCCTGAAGAGGTTATCAGGGCGGGCGTGCAGACTGAAAAGGAGGTAAACAGTATGCTCCTTTACCTTAACCTAATCACGACCGACACGCTGCAGGATGAAAAGTTTGTGTACAATTTTGCCGACATCAACATCCTCCCTGAGTTGAAAAGGATCGATGGAGTTGGTTTTGCGCAGATTATGGGCTTCAAGGATTATGCAATGCGTATCTGGTTGAAGCCTGACAGACTTGTCGCCTACAACCTTTCGCCCCAAGATGTGTCTAATGCGATACGTGCGCAAAACGTGGAAGCTGCTCCCGGAAAATCTGGTATCGCGTCCGACCGTGACCCGCAGGCGCTCCAATATGTATTGAAATACACGGGCAAGTTCAATCAGGTGGAGGATTATGAGAATATCACACTGAAGGCATTGCCTGATGGGTCCTTGTTGAAAGTGAAGGACGTGGCCGAAGTCCAATTCGATGCGCAGGAATACAGCATGGTGTCCATGACGGATGGTAGGCCTTCTGCCTCGATCATGATCAAGCAACGCCCTGGATCCAATGCCCGCGAAGTAATCCAAAACATAAAGGATAAAATGTCGGAATTGGAGGAAAGTTCTTTCCCTCCAGGTATGACTTTCAACGTTTCCTATGACGTATCCCGATTTTTGGATGCATCTATATACGAGGTGGTGAAGACCTTGATCGAGGCATTCCTTTTGGTGTTTATCGTTGTGTTCATTTTCCTTCAGGACTTCAGATCTACTTTGATTCCGGCCATTGCCGTGCCGGTCTCCCTTATCGGAACGTTTTTCTTCATGCAGCTTTTTGGTTTTTCGATCAATTTGCTGACGCTCTTTGCGCTCGTACTCGCGATAGGTATTGTCGTGGACAATGCGATTGTGGTCGTGGAGGCGGTGCATGTGAAAATGCATACGCTGCACATGAGCGCCATGGACGCGACCATCGAAGCGATGAAAGAAATCGGTGGAGCGATCGTCGCCATCACCTTGGTAATGTCCGCGGTATTTGTTCCTGTAAGCTTCCTATCAGGACCCGTTGGGATATTCTACCGGCAGTTTTCGCTTACCCTCGCTATTGCGATCGTCATTTCGGGTATCAATGCGTTAACGCTTTCGCCAGCTTTGTGTGCGCTGATGCTCAAGCCAGCCGATGTGGAGCACGATCCTTCGAAGGGTTTGTTGCAGAAGTTTTTTTATGGCTTCAACAAACGTTACGATGCATTTTCAGCAAAATATTCCTCAATTCTTGGAAAAATCGCTCCAAGGAAAGTCGTTACCTACGGCGCCTTGATATTGTTCTTTGTGTTGACTTACGGCACGATGTCCATTGTTCCAACTGGCTTTATCCCAAATGAAGACCAAGGAATGGTATATGTGTCTGTAACCACACCTCCTGGCGCCACTGTAGAGAGGACGAGTGATGTGATGGACCAAGTGCAGGGAAGTTTGTTGCCATTGGAGGAAGTGGAAACCATTTCGACTTTGGCAGGATATTCACTCTTGACCGAGACCGCCGGTGCCTCTTACGGAATGGGTATGATCAACTTGGTCGATTGGGGTGATCGTGATAAAAACGTGAACGAATTGATCTTGGATTATCAAGACAGAACTTCGCATATCAAGGGCGCCGATATCCAGTTCTTCTCGCCTCCGCCAGTTCCTGGGTTTGGTAACGCCTCTGGTTTTGAGCTAAGGCTACAAGACAAAACCGGCGGTACCCTGACCAACATGGCCGAGGTTACCCAGAAGTTTCTAGATGAACTCAATGCGAGGCCTGAACTTAATGGCGTGTCGACAAACTTCGAACCAAACTTTCCACAATATATCTTGCGCGTTGACCATGACAAGGCCGCCAAGTTGGGTGTCTCCGTCGATGAATCGATGGAGACATTACAGAGTTACATTGGTAGTTACTACTCTTCAAATTTCATCAGGTTCGGAATGATGTACAAGGTGATGATCCAGGCCTCGCCGGAATTCAGGACTTCGCCTGAGTCGCTACTGGGTATGTATGCCAAAAATAAGGATGGACAAATGGTACCCTATTCCAACTTCCTGACTTTGGAAAGAGTCTATGGTCCCGAGCAGTTGACTAGGTACAACATGTTTACTTCGGCTTTGATCACTGGCGACGCTGCTGAAGGTTTTTCCTCCGGCGATGCAATCAAGGCTGTAGAGGAAGTTGCCGCAGCGAATCTACCAAGAGGGTTTGAAATCAACTGGTCAGGTATCACCAGGGAACAGATCGAGTCCGGGAATCAGGCGATCTATATCTTTCTTCTTTGCTTGGTGTTTGTGTATTTGCTGCTGTCAGCTCAATACGAAAGCTACTTCCTGCCCTTGCCGGTGATTCTATCGCTTCCGGCGGGTATTTTTGGATCTTTTCTCTTCCTCAAACTCACGGGTTTGGAGAACAACATCTATGCCCAGGTATCCTTGGTAATGTTGATTGGTCTCTTGGGCAAAAACGCCATCCTGATCATTGAGATCGCGATCCAAAACCGTCAAAAAGGCCTATCTATTCTCCAAAGCGCCATCAACGGCGGGGTGGAAAGGCTTCGCCCGATTTTGATGACCTCGTTTGCCTTTATCAGCGGTTTGATTCCATTGACCATTGCGTCCGGCGCGGGTGCGATCGGTAACAGGACCATCGGTACTGCTGCGGCCGGAGGGATGTTGATTGGTACCTTGGTCGGTGTGTTTTTGATCCCTGGGCTTTATGTCGTTTTTGAGACGATAGCAACCAACATGAAAAAGAAGGAAAAGGTGGAGGCAAAGACTGAAACCCAAATAGAAAATGCTGTCGAAGTATCATGAAAAATAGAAAATTTCACTCGTTGATAGGGCTTTTCTTGGTCTTCTTCCTGATTCAGGCATGTAAAACTACCAAAGTCAGCCAACCTCAAGATTCGGATATTCTGCCTATCACATTCGATGACGATAGGTTGGATACTACTTCCAACCATGCTTTGTTGAACTGGGAACAGTTTTTCGAGGATGAAAAACTCAGAGATCTGATCACCATTGCCTTAGCCAACAACCAAGACAATTTGAAGACCCTCGAAAAGATCCGCATTGCCCAGGCCAACCTTCGCGTGGCAAAGGTAGGCTGGTTGCCGGAGTTCAACGCCGTCGCAGGTGCATCGAGGAGAAAATTCGGTGAATACACCATGGATGGCGTTGGGAATTTTGATACCAATTTGTCTGGTAACGTCCCAGAGGATAAGCGAATCCCCGATCCATACCGGGATTTTATTGTTGGCGCCAACTTTAACTGGGAGATAGATGTCTGGGGCAAATACCGAAACCTAAACAAAGCCGCTGCTTCGCGATACTTAGCTTCACAGGAAATGGCCAATTATGTGAAGACTTGGTTGATTTCCCAAGTTGCTGTTCAATATTATTCCATTTTGGGATTGGAAGAAGAAATCAGGATTCTGGATGAAAACATCAGGCTTCAAGAATTGGCTGTGGGTCTTTCCAAGGATCTGAAGGTATCCGGGAAGAGTAACCAACTTGCGGTTGACCAGTTTGAAGCCCTGTTGCTGAATTTCAAGGCTTTGGTCAACGAAAAACAGAGGATGCTTCGGAGTGCGGAACTTCAGATGGCTGCTCTTTTGGGTAATTACCAAACGGATTATGAGCGTTCTTCCCTCGAAGAAGCTTTTGTGGAACCGGAGATTTTGAGGACCGGTTTACCCACCGATCTCCTCCAACTTCGTCCCGACGTAAGAATGGCCGAGCGGGAATTGATGGCAGCAAATGCCGACATATTTGCGGCACGGGCAGCTTTTTTCCCTTCCTTCAATCTGTTTGGGATGGCAGGGTTCAATGCCTTTGATTTCAGCAAGTTGTTTTTCAATCCTGCTTCGGCAGTCTACCAATTCGGCGCGGGACTTGCCGCTCCATTGTTCAATAGAAACAGGATCAAAATGCAATTCGAGGCTGCCAACGCAAGTCAGCGGATAGCCTGGTACGACTATGAACAAACCGTACTGCGCAGCTATATCGAAGTCCTTGATTTGGTCAATCAATTCCAAACGCTGGATGAACAGGTCGAGAATAAGTCAAATGAGGTCTTGGTGCAAAAGAGGTCAGTCGAAAACTCAAACACTATGTTTACAGTCGGATATGCCAACTACCTCGATGTCCTCAACGCCCAAAGCCGTGCCCTACAGGCTGAAATCGAGCTAATCGAGCTCAAAACCCAACAACTCCAGGCAAGGGTTAATCTGTACAAGGCATTGGGTGGTGGATGGACCGTCAGCAACTAGTAGTTCCCTTAGGCTGAGACTTGTGGATCAGGATACATGTTTGCAATGATTGTTAAATTCCGTTAAAAATATTTCACAAAATTTGCCGTTTGAATGATTATTTATCCATACTTTTGCAAAGTAATTGACAAACAAATAATTATCATTATGAAAAAAGCTATCGTAGCGATGATGTTTGCCGCTTCTGCCTTTATGGTGTCTTGTGGCAACAAAACTACTGAAGAAGTAGAAACTGAAGCAGCTCCTGTTGAGGAGGTTGCTCCTGTCGTTGAAGAAGCACCTGCAGCTGTTGACACTGCTGCCGCGGCTGCTGACACCACAGCGACAAACTAAGAATTTGAAACTCTTGAAAAGGCCTGGTGACAGGCCTTTTTTTTTGCCTGATTCTGAATGGTCTTTATGGTTCGGTTCGAATCGAATGAAATAAAAAAGTCTCCGTTACTACGGAGACCTTTGTGGGGGATATTACCCTTATAGAACTTAAACACAGATCGGAATTTCCCTAACCGATTGAATCAAACTTATGCAAAATAAAGGCTCGAAAAAATAACCAATATTGGGTATTTTTTCGAGCCAAAAAATGGAATAAGATTGTTTTTTCTATTAATTATACAATTTTAGATTTTTTCATTTTTAGGTAGAAATTGAATTAAGATCCTTTTTTGATCAAAAGACACGGCCATCCAAATGCTCCTCCAATTTGAGTTTCTCGATTCCGGACACAATCCAGTCTGCGGGCTTTTCACCCTTGAGATGGTAGTCAAAAAACTCCATCATCCTAATACTGTAGTCTTTTCGGTTTTCGAGTTTGGACAAACCGTGGTTTTCACCCTTGTATTGAACCATGATGACTGGTTTCTTTAGGCGGCGGAGCGCATTGTAGTATTCGATTCCTTGGGTAAAATCCACTGCCCCGTCCTTGTCGTTGTGCAGCATCAGGAGAGGGGTTTGGACATTTTTCACAAAGTACACAGGTGAATTTCGCTGGTAGGAATCCCAGTTTTCCCAAGGTCCTCCCCTGAATCGTCCTTGGGAAGCTTCGAATATGGACATGTTGCCACTTCCTGAGTTCCAGTAGATCAGATCATACATCGAAATCATGTTGGTCAGGGGCGCACCAGCCGCTGCGGCTTTGAATTGTGTCGTTTGCGTAATCAGGAACGAAGTCTGGTATCCACCCCAAGAATGTCCATGAAGCCCCATTTTGTTCTCATCTATCACGCCTGTTTTCAGGGCTTCCTTGACAGCAGGAAGGACGCACCAAACAGCCGACATTCCGGGGTCGTCCAGTTGGTATACGATGTCAGGAATGAGGACCGCATAGCCATTGCTTGTGTAGACGCCTGGGTTCCAGCCTGTCCCACTGAATCCTGGATTGGAGTAATTGTGAAGGGTCTGTGAGAGTTTTTCATAATAGTATATCACTGTCGGATATTTTTTACCTTCAACATATCCCGCTGGTAGAAAAAGGGCAGCTTGGAGCGTATCTCCCTTTTCCGAGATGTAATCGACCAAGCGAGTCCCTGATGACCAGCTATATTTCCCAAAATCAGGAGCATTTTCGGTGACCTTCTTTGGGTTGGCTAGTGATGAATTGGTTAGGTAGAAATTGGTCGGTTCGTTGAATTTCTCCCTTGTGAAATAGAAGACATTCGCATTTTTTGCCTTGCCCAGCGAGCCGATATTGGTGTCTTCCCATAGGAGGACCTTTGGCCCCGCTACCAAGCCTAATTTACCGGGCTCAATTCTTGCCAAGCCACTTTTCTTGTTAAACTCACCGTACATTCTTACATAAAGTCCTTTTTTAAGGTCGATTCCCTTGTCTTCAGGATCCAAATTGTAGCGGAATTGATACCGGATTTTTTCTTTTCTTCCGTTTTGGGTCAGGTTAGTTGCTTTCTCCTTTGGACCCATGGGTATCTGCCAGATATCCCATTCGTCACGGAGAAGGATATACTTGTCATCACTGCTCCAGCCCAGCGGATTGACCATGGGTTTGGTCACATTATGGTCATCCTCGGTTTCGATGAAAGTCGTTGGTATCGCTTCCGTGATATTCTTGGAAGTGCCGGATGCGATATCATACACATAAAAATGCCCATCCAGCCCATATAGGAATCTGGTGCCGTCGTTCGACGGGCGGGGATAAGAGGCAAACGAAGGGAGGTAAAACTTCTTGAAAAGCAGTTTCCTTTCACCCGTTTGGAGGTTTACGGCATAGATGTCGCGATAATTTTGTCCATCTAAGTTGATATCCAGTTCATACTCCTGCATATCCAGACCGAGAGCCCATTTTTCCTTTGGCATGATGTTCAGTTCCCGCACGCTGCTGTCCTGCAATTGGATTGGCTTGGAAGTGCGCACGTCGTACATCCACCACATGCTGTAGTTTTTGTCTTGGTTTTCCATGACCTGCTGCCTAGATTGCAACCTGCTGTCTTGCCAATGCCAAATCGCCATATCGGGTTTTGGTAGGTCATTTTTGCGCTCCGGTGCAGGCGATTTGGTGGTGTCCAGTTTGGCGATAGCTTTTTGTAGGTCGGTGATGGATTTGATCGTGGTGTCTGCTTTGATTTTTTCAAGCTTGATTCTGTCTATCGAATCTTTGTTGACTGGCGCTTGTACTGGTTTTGGGGGTTCTTTCTTCTCTTTTTCCAAGATATGTACACCAAAAAACAAGCGTGTCAAATCCTCCGACCACATCGGTCTGCGGTTGGGGCTGATGGTCAGGTTTTTGGGGAAATTAACTGAATCCATTTTCGGATCAAAAATGCTCAACTCTGGATTTCCCAGATTTTTGATACCAAGTACTTTCCCGTGATCTTGTTTGTAGGTCTTGTCCTTTACCATTTTCAACAAAGCCAAAGCCTCTCCTTTTTCAGTCCAATTCAAGGAACGATAGGTGGCCGTATCGGAATCGACCAGTTTGGTGGTTCCGCTTGGCACGTGGAAGAGGTAAATCCCGTTGCCCGATTTATTGGCTGCGTCGATCGTATAGGCGAGGTATTCCCCGCCCTTGTTGAAGGCAAATTCCTGTACGTTTCCGATGTTTTGTCTTTTTCCAGTCGCAAGGTTCACCAAGAGCAGGTCGGAACCCTTGGCGTCGCCGTTGTTTCCCTCTTTGCTAAGTTGCATAGCGAGGTGGGTGGCAGACTTGCCATTGAAAGAATATCCCGTTACCTTTTCAAAAACGGTCTTTTTGTCCGCTCCGAGGTCGATCAAGACGAGTTTTTCGGTCAGTCCTTTTCCGCCGGTCTTGGCAGCGGCCTTTTTTTCTTTGTCTTTTGGATACTCCTTAAAGGCGATCCATTTGCTGTTTTCCGAAAATGCGAATGAGGGAAAGTTGGTCGATCCGATTGGATAGGTTTTTTTGCTTTCCGGCTCCGCGGCTTTTTGCACGATCAAATCCCCATCGCCCTCGACAGGAAGCATCCCATAAGCCATCCACATACCGTCAGCAGACATTTGGACAGAAAACGTGGAAATGGATTTCCAGCTTGGGATTTCTTTCCAGGAAATGGGCTTTAATGCGGGTTTATCTTGGCCAAAAGCAAATCCGATGGCCAAAAGCCACAGGAATGCAGCCAATTTAAATTTATTGGTCATAATTGATTTTGTGGAATTATTGATTAAAATTGAACACGTAAATTTTACTTTGGAACTTATTCATCTCACAAGATATACGTTGCCTCCTACATTTGCACGTGTTTCTATCCTTCTTCCATGAGTCTTATCGAAAAATTGGATTTCCGGGCATTTTTGAATGATATCCAAGCCCCTCTCATCGTATTTTCGGAGGAGGGGGAGTTGTTTTTCAATCGATATTTCAAAGAGAATATTGAAACACAGGGGACAAAATGGACCGATTTCTTTACCAGTCCAGATATCCGTCATCAGATCGAGCGGTATTTTAGCGAGGGAATTTTGCCCAAAAGGGATTTTAAATCGACTCTGCTACACAAATCACAGGGGGAAGTTACTTATCTTTGGTCATTTACAGACTTTCCAAATCCGGGTAAAAAGAGGATTTGCGCCGCCAAAGGAACAGCAAATTATTCGGTGGTGGAGAAGTTGAATCAGCAGATATTGGGAAAGGAGTCGGGCGCGCAAAATCAGGAGGATTTCAGGTTTATCGCGAATGTGCTGAGGTACAGCCACGATATGCTGGCGATTCTCGACAGAAATGGCATTTATAAATTCATCAGTTCAGCCGTAATCGAGAAACTCGGCGTCAATCCGGCACATATCATCGGCAAATCTTACCTTGATTTTGTGAAGCAGCGCGTCATCGAAGTGGAACAAGGAGATGTGCGTGAAGTCTTCAGCTCGAAGGAAGAGGTCAACATCAATTTCTGGATCAACACACCGAGCGGAAAGCGGGTTTTTATCGAAAGTTACAGCAGAAACCTGCTGGATGACCCTTTGGTGGATGGGATATTGTTCAGTGCCCGTGACATTACCGAGTATTGGTATGCGAAGAAATCCCTTCAAAAACGCTACGAGCTCGAGAACCTGATCAACAGGATTTCTGCCAAATTTGTCAATGCTGGATACGATCAGGTCGACCAGGTATTCCGATCTTCTTTGAAGATGCTCGGTGAGTTTGAGGATGCGGATAGGGCGTATATCTTTCTCGTCCATGAAGCCATAGGTGAGATTGAGAATGTGTATGAATGGACCGCTGAGGGAATCGAACCCCAAATTGAGTATTTGAAGCATATCCCGATCACTGATCAAAATTTAACCCTGGAAGCGATGAAAGGCGGTCAGATTTTGGTCGTACCCGATGTGGACTTGATGCCGGATGAGTTTGAAATCGAAAAGAAGATCTATCAGGAGCAGGGCATCCAGTCGTTCGTTTTGATTCCAATATTTTCTGAAAACAAGCTGATCGGATTTTTTGGAATGGATGCGGTAAGGAGCAAGCGCGACTGGAACGAGAAAGACGAGTTTGTACTGCGGCAATTGGGGGATATTTACGCAGGGAGTTTCATCAACCGTGCGATCAAAAAAAGACTGGAACGGAATGAGAACCTGTTGGCATCAACCGAAATATTGGCAAAATCAGGCTCATGGCGCTTCAGCAACTCCCAAAAGCGGATCTTTTTTTCCGCGGGTCTAAAAAAGATATTTGAGTTTGACGAGAACCTCTATTCTGACACTGTCACGGGTTTTTTGCAGGCAATCAATAAGAAGGACCGGAAATCTTTCCTTCAAAATCTCCGCTTGGCGGTAAGAAAAAAAAGCACCACGGCGGGCGAATTCGAGATCACGCCCCTCAGTGGCAGGCTCAAGTTTATCAGCTACACGATTCAGGTGAGACCTATTCCGGACACGGACAAGGTGGAGGTATTTGGCTATTGTTCCGACGTCACGCACAAAAAGGACGCTGAAAATTACCTCAAACTCCAGTCCCAAATCCTCGCGCAGGTTAACGACCCGATCTTTGTGACGGATTCCAATTTGCGAATCATTTATGTTAACAACTCTGGTTTGCGGGAATGTAAACTACGGGAAGATCAAGTACTTGAGGAGAAATTTGACGACTTGTTTGAGTTCAAGGCTGCGGAAAATGGATGCTTTGTATCAAGGGTCAAAGATTTGGCTGCTGACGCGAGTATTCGTGAAATGGTCGAAATCAGCATTTCAGGGACTGGTTTTGAGCCTCATGAAGTTTCGGTCCAGCCGTTCCTCAATGACGAGAAAGTCAAAATTGGGTATTCCTTCGTGTTGAGGAACCTGAGTCTTCAGGTCAAGCAGGAAGCCTTGGCCAAGAAGGCGCAAATGATCGTGGAAAACAGTCCCGCGATCCTTTTCACCGTGGATCCCAATCACGACTTCCAGATTCTCTACATCACGGACAACATACGCCAGTTTGGCTACAATGCCTCCGAATTGGTTCAATCCAAGAAATCGATCTTGGAATTGATCCATCCCGATGATGCGCGGAATTTGCTGGATTTTCATTTTGCAAAAAAATCCAAAGCAGGTGTACCAGCATATTCGGGCGAGTACAGATTCCTCAAAAGTGACGGCAGCTACCGATGGGTCGAGGACAAAAGCGTGGAAACGCTCGACGAAAACGGCAATATCATTTCCCACGAAGGGATTATACAGGACATCACGGAGCGAAAAAACAGCCGGGAGAAAGTCCTACGAAGCGAGGAGCGCTACCGGGTGTTGGCCTCCAATATCCCCGGCACAAGTATTTTCCTGATTGACCGTGACTTGAGGTATATTGTGGCGCAGGGCACAAATTTCGCCGATTGGGGAATGACCGCAGCAGATTTTGAGGGGAAAACCTTGGCGGAGGTACACAGGAGAAACCTCAACGAAATCCAGCCTGCCGTCATCAAGGCCCTTCTCAAAAACGAAATCCAGCAGAAGCACATCATCTTCAAAAAGCGTGTTTATGAAATCACCGTCAAACCGATAACGTATGACGGCGAGGTGGAATATGCTTTGGGCATTTTGCGCGACATCAACGAGGAATTCCAGGCAAAGGAAGACTTAAGGAAAAACGAGGAGAAATACCGAAGACTCGTCGAGGAATCTACAGAGATCATTTTCTCACTGGGGATGAACATGAAGTTCACCTACATTTCACCAAACGTAAGGCAGTTTTTGGGCTACAAACCCGAAGACGTGCTTTCCAGAGCACTTACCGAATTTCTCCATCCGGAAGATTTGGCCGTGATGTCACAGGAAATGAAGCAGGGATCTGACTTCTTCAAATACAACCAATACCTCGAATTCAGGCTACGGCACCTCAACGGCGAATACAGGATATTCAGTTCTAATGGGAAACTTGTATCCGATGACGAAGGCAAAGGTCTTTATTACACTGGCATTGCGCGGGATATCACCAAACTGAAAGAGGCACAGCGGGAACTGCTTCTCGCAAAGGAAAGGGCTGAGCAAGCATCGACGATCAAATCCCAGTTTCTATCCATCATGAGCCATGAAATCCGTACGCCGATGAATGCGGTGATCGGCATGGCGCATTTGTTGATCGAGGATAATCCCCGCCCTGACCAATTGGAGAATTTGAAAACCCTCCAGTTCTCCGCTGAGAATCTGTTGGGATTGATCAATGATATTTTGGACTATACCAAAATCGACTCTGGTAAGGTCGAACTGGAAAAAGTAAGCTTTGAACTTGAAAACGTATTCCAGCGGATTCTCCATTCTTATTCATACCAGGCTAGGGAAAAGGCATTGGACGTGATCTTTGAGATCGATCCGGCTATCCCAAAAAGCCTGCTTGGAGATCCAGTACGTCTTGGTCAGGTCGTAAACAATTTGGTTTCCAATGCGGTCAAGTTTACCGAAAAAGGCTACATCCGCATCAAACTAAGCAATGTCGGTGAGAAAAAAGATCGGGTTTCGGTCAGGTTCGATTTTGAGGACACGGGAATCGGTATTCCCGAAGAAAAATTGGATTTGGTGTTTGAGGCATTTACACAGGCAAGTGCAGCCACTACCCGCAAATACGGAGGTACGGGACTGGGACTCGCGATCGTTCGCCGTCTTGTCCAGCTTTTTGGTTCCGATATCAAAGCGTACAGGAGGCAGGAAGGCGGTACTAGATTCACGTTTACGATCACATTTGCAAGACCCAATACAGATGAAAAAGTCAGTCCGCAAGGAAATACCGAAGGCCTTCGAATCCTTCAAGATGCCAATATCCTGATCGCAGAAGACAATATAGTCAACCAAATCATGATCAAGAAATTCCTCACCAAGTGGGGAGTCCATCAGGTCGTGATTGCCAATGACGGAAACGAGGCGATTGAGGCTTTTTCAAAACAGGATTTCAATATCATCTTGCTCGATTTGCAGATGCCAGAAAAAGATGGATTCCAAGTGGCTGAGTATATCAGAAAATTGAAAGATCCTAAGAAAAACCAGGTTCCAATAATCGCGCTCACCGCTTCTTCCCTGATCGAAGTCAAAGAGCACCTCGAGGAAGTTGGCATGAATGATTACATCAGCAAACCCTTCAACCCTGACCATCTTTACACCAAAATCATCAAATACCTACAGGTCTAATGTGTCCAATGGCAATCGTGTTTTGAAAACGCGTATTATTTTTGGGTCGAAAATCAGCACCATGAGGAAGTTTGTATTCTTGGCGATGTTAATGGTTGTCCCCATTTTCCTGTTTGGTCAATCCAGCCAAACCAATAGGACGACTATGTACATGACCTATGGTCGGACGGGTGCCAACCTGCGCGAATTCAACAACATGCTCGCCTCCAAGGGGCTTTCTCCCATGCGTAACGGCTATTCCAACCTGAGTTTTGGATACCTGTATCGTTTCAATGACTTTGTTGTTGGGTTGGAATTGTTTCAAAACCACGGTCCCAAATCCAATTTCGATGGGTATGAGATCGACTACAACAGCACCCGGTTTTATTTGAATGTTGGATTCTCCTTTACGGAGGAGGGACGATTTCAATTGATCCATTACATGTCTATTGGCTCAGGTTTCCTCAATTTCCAAATGCTGCCCAATCCCGAACCCGAGACATTCCAGGCACTGATGGACAATCCGGCCCAAGGGTTTATCCTGCGGGAAGGAAATCTCCATAAAGGGACTTGGCACATGACGGGATTTTTGACCGAGATTGGTTTCCAAATGAGCTATGACCTTCCCATACCCGGCAGGGAAGAGGCGTTTGAGTTGTTGGCGAGGTTTGGCTATTCATTCAGCCCGTTCGAAGATTCCTGGAAAATGAATGGCATCCGGTTCAACGCAGCTCAAAGCGGTCCTTTCCTCAGAATCGGGGCGGGAATCACACTGCCGGACCAAAACTTCTTCTACCGCGATGCTTCTTTGGGTGCACACCTGGTCTATGGCCAGCATTTCACAAGGCCTGATGAACTAAACACGGTTTTGGAAGAAAACGGACTTAGGCCATTCGAAGGTCGGCCAAACAACTGGGGCTTGAAGATTTTGGGGGAAACCAAAGGCTTCCTGTATGGGATGGATTTTTACAACCTTGGCCTTTCTGGAGATGCCAACGAGTCCAAAAGCCAAACGCTGAACAGCCTCCGGATTTACGCCAATGCAGGCTTGAAGTTTTTTGAACAAAAGAATCTGGAAATGGGGGGCTTGGCAGGATTGGGTTATGGAAATATCCGGTACACGCTGACCGATAATTTCAAACCTGATTTCCCACTGTTGTTTGAAGAACCAAAACACGACGGCATGATGAAAAACGGTGGACTGATGGCAAAGCCTGAGGTATACATTGCCTACGGAATTCCCATTTCAATCAATAAAAGCCGCGTCATTCTTGGTTTACACGGAGGCTATGAACTGCCCCTAGCGCGGTATCGGTTGGGGGATTTGTCCATGAGCAAGTTCATGGCCAATCCCTATCTTCAATTCAGTCTCGGGTTTCGGCCTTAGTCCTCGACTTCTACGATCAATTCCACTTCGACGGCAATATTCATCGGCAGGGAGTTAGTGCCAACCGCAGAGCGTGCGTGTTTTCCCTTTTCCCCAAAAACCTCGACCATCAGGTCTGAAAAGCCATTCACAACCTGTGGCTGTTGGGTAAAGTCAGCGGCACTGTTGACCAAGCCAAGCACTTTGACGATCCGCTTTACCTTGTTGAGGTCACCCAGTTCCGCTTTCAATACGGCCAGTTGCTGTATCCCAACAAGGCGTGCAGCTTCTCGGCCTTGTTCCACACTGAGATCCGTCCCGAGTTTACCGGTCACAAATCCACCTTCGGGGAGATTTGGGCCTTTTCCTGCCAAAAACAGGAGATTGCCGACTCTGACGGCGTTCACGTAGTTGGCGACAGGTGCTGAGGCTTCAGGCAAAATGAGGCCGAGTTCCTTGACCCTTTGCTCTGCATCCCAAGCCACGGCAGATGCTGAATCTGTCGCTTCCGGCTTTTTTTCGGCGGGTTTTACGCAGGAGAAAGTGAAAAGGAGGAAGGCTGCAAGCAAAAATGATTTCATTGTATTCTGGATTTAGATGTGATTTTGAAGATAGACTGTTTTTCGGAAAACAAAAAGGTCAATCAGTTGACAGATTTCACTATCGGTTTTCAAATTTTCAACAAACAGGCCTTATCCATATCGAACTAACAAAGCGGACAAGATTTCGTCAAAAAATTATCAAAATCCACGAATAGGCTTTACATTTGGGCTTGCTTATCGAGAAAGACCGAGGGATGGGCCCTGCGACGTCTTAGCAACCTGAAACCAAGGTGCTAATTCCCCTTCCGGAGATGCCGGAAATAGATGAGCGGAATGAGTTTGTTTTTCTTCCGGTTCTTCCTCGCGTAAGTTTTTAAAATCAAGAAGATGAACAGAACCGAACTGCTGCTGCGGCTTTCCAAATCAAAAATCCTGATCCTCGACGGTGCCATGGGTACCATGATCCAGCGATACGGATTGCAGGAGAGGGACTTCAGGACCCCCGAGCTGGAAAACCACCCCAAGCCGCTAAAGGGCAACAACGACCTGCTTTCGCTGTCCAGGCCCGACGTCATCAAGGACATCCACAGGGCGTATCTGGAAGCCGGTGCGGATATCATCGAAACCAATACCTTCAGCGGTACGTCCATCGCACAGGAAGACTACGGCCTGCAGCATCTGGCCTATGCCATCAATTTCCATTCCGCAAAAATCGCAAGGGAAGTGGCGGACGAGTTCACCGCCAAGAATCCCGATAAACCGAGATTCGTGGCCGGTGCCTTGGGACCAACCAACAAGACGGCCTCCATTTCCCCCGACGTAAACGACCCGGGCTACCGGGCGATCACCTTCGACCAATTGTCGGAGGCCTACAAGGAACAGGTAAGGGGACTTTTGGACGGAGGTTCCGATATCCTTTTGGTGGAAACAATATTCGATACACTCAACGCCAAGGCGGCACTTTTCGCAATCCAGGAGGTTTTTGAGGAGCGGAATATCCCCCTGAATCCCGAAGAGGGGGGCATTCCCATCATGATCTCGGGTACGATCACGGATGCTTCGGGCAGGACGCTGTCCGGGCAGACGACCGAGGCGTTTTTGATCTCGGTATCCCACGTTCCGCTTTTCAGCGTCGGCTTGAACTGCGCCCTTGGGGCCAAGGAACTGAGGCCTTACCTGAAGGTTTTGTCCGAAAACGCGCCCTTCCTGGTGTCGGCTTATCCGAATGCCGGCCTTCCCAACGAATTCGGGCAATACGACCAGGGTGCCCTGGAAATGGCCGCTCAGATCGAGGATTTCCTCAAGGAAGGACACGTCAACATCCTCGGCGGCTGCTGCGGCACGACGCCGGCGCATATTGCCGAGATCGCCAAAATCGCCCAAAAATATTCCCCACGACACATAGAACTGGCAGCGACAGGAGATGAGTAGGATACACAATCCACAAGCTTTGAAACTTTCGGGTTTGGAGCCTTTGGTCTTCACGCCCGAGATCAACTTTGTCAACATCGGCGAGCGCACCAACGTCACGGGCAGCAAGAAGTTTGCCCGCCTGATACTCAACGGCCAATACGACGAGGCCTTGGAGGTGGCTTTGGACCAAGTGCGTGGCGGCGCACAGATATTGGACGTCTGCATGGACGAAGGCATGCTCGACGGCGTAGCCGCGATGCGCCGTTTTCTCAACCTGATTGCCTCGGAGCCCGAGATCAGCCGGATACCCATCATGATCGATTCCTCCCGTTGGGAGATCATCGTCGAGGGATTGAAATGCGTCCAGGGCAAGGGCATCGTCAACTCCATCAGCCTGAAGAACGGCGAGGAGGAATTTATCCGTCAGGCCAGGACGATCAAGAAATTCGGCGCTGCGGTGGTCGTGATGGCCTTTGACGAAAAGGGCCAAGCCGATACCTATCAGCGGAGGATCGAGATCTGCAAAAGGAGCTATGACATCCTCGTCCAGCAGGTCAGGTTCAATCCACAGGACATCATCTTCGACCCGAACATATTCCCCGTCGCAACGGGGATGGAGGAGCACAGGAAAAACGCCCTGGACTTTTTCCATGCAACCCAATGGATCAAACAGAACCTCCCCGGCGCCAAGGTGAGCGGTGGCGTAAGCAACGTGAGTTTCTCTTTCCGGGGAAATGATCCGGTCCGCGAGGCCATGCACGCCGCGTTCCTTTACCACGCGATCCGGCACGGGATGGATATGGGCATCGTCAACCCAACGATGCTGGAAGTGTACGACGATATCCCGAAGGACCTCCTCCAAAAAGTGGAGGACGTGCTTTTCGACCGCTCCGACGATGCGACGGAGCAACTGCTTGCTTTTGCCGAGACGGTCAAATCCGCAGGGAAGAAGGAAGCCCAAAGCGAGGCTTGGCGCACCGAAACCGTGGAGAAGCGCATCGAGCATGCCTTGGTAAAAGGAATCATCGATTATGTCATAGAAGATACCGAGGAAGCCAGACTCAAGTACCAGAGCCCGCTAAAGGTCATCGAGGGCCCCTTGATGGACGGGATGAACGTCGTCGGAGACCTGTTTGGGGAAGGGAAGATGTTTTTGCCCCAGGTCGTCAAATCCGCCCGCGTGATGAAGAAGGCCGTCGCCTACCTCGAACCCTTCATGCCCACGGCTGCTGACACCGGCCTGCCGACGGAACAAAGCAGCCTGAAGAGGATACTGCTCGCCACCGTCAAGGGCGACGTACACGATATCGGCAAGAACATCGTCGGCGTGGTCCTTGCCTGCAACAGCTACCAGATCATCGATCTCGGCGTGATGGTGGATGCGCAAAAGATCATCGACGAGGCCATCAAGAACAAAGTGGACATCATCGGTCTCAGCGGATTGATCACGCCTTCCCTGGACGAGATGGTCTATGTCGCCTCGGAAATGGAGCGGCAGGGCCTGAAGATCCCCCTGCTGATAGGAGGAGCCACGACGTCAAGGATCCATACGGCCGTCAAGATCGACCCCGTCTATTCCGGCACGGTGGTCCATGTGACGGACGCCTCGAAGTCCGTGCCGATTGCCGGGGAGGCGATTTCCTCGGAGACAAGGGAAGCTTACCGTCTCGAGATCAAGGAAACATACAGGCAGCTCAGGGAAGAGCACGAGGCCAAGCAACAGGTGAAGCAGATGGCCACTTTCGAGGAGGCGGTCGCCAATCCGGTGTTTATCGATTGGGAACATTTCAGTCCCACGGTTCCGAACCTTCAGGGGACGAAAGTCCTGCACGACCTTGATTTGGCCGTTTTGCGCAACTATATCGACTGGACGCCATTCTTCAGCACTTGGATGCTTTCGGGCAAATACCCCAAAATCCTCGAAGATCCCGTCGTCGGCGACGAGGCCAAAAAGCTCTTCGCCGATGCCAACCGGATGCTCGATGACATCATCAGGGAAAAATGGATACAGGCCCGGGCCATCGTCGGCATCTATCCCGTGCAGAGAGATGGCGAGGATGTGCAGGTATTGGTCGACGGCCGGCCGGCGCAGAGGTTCCATTTTCTCCGCCAACAGGGGAAGAAGGGCAAGGGCGTTCCCAACCGCTCCCTGGTGGACTACATCCATCCCGGGGAGATAGACTTCATGGGCTTCTTTGCAGTGACGGCAGGCTGGGGGATCGAGACGAAGCTGAAGGAATTCCAGGAAAAGCACGACGACTACCACGACATCATGCTCAAGGCGCTCGCGGACCGATTCGCGGAGGCAGGTGCCGAATACCTGCATGCCATGGTGCGCAAAGAGTGGTGGGGATATGCCCCCGACGAGGACCTCGCCAACGATGACTTGATCCGCGAATCCTACATCGGCATCCGTCCGGCACCGGGGTATCCTGCCTGTCCGGAGCATTCGGAGAAGAAAACCTTGTTTGAGTTGTTGGAAGTGGAGAAAAACACCGGCATCGTGCTGACGGATAGCTTCGCGATGTATCCGACGGCATCGGTTAGCGGCTATTATTTTGCCCATCCCGAAAGCAAATATTTTGGTCTCGGGAAAATAGGGGAGGACCAGGTCAGGAACTATGCCCGTCGCAAGGGCATCACCAAGGCCCAGGCCGAAAGACTCCTTTCCCCCAATTTGGGCTATTCACCATCGCTTTCAGTTGTAGAAAAATAGATCATGAAAATCACCGAATATATCCAACAGGCATCCAAGACCCTGTTTTCTTTCGAAATCCTCCCCCCGCTCAAGGGACAAAGCCTCAAGGAACTCTGCGAGGGCATCGAGCCGCTGATGGAATTCAAGCCGCCCTTTGTGGACGTGACCTATCACAGGGAGGAGTTCATTTATAAAAAGCACCCGAACGGACTTTTGGAAAAGATCAGCACCAAAAAGCGTCCGGGAACGGTTGGTATCTGCGCGGCGCTGATGAACCGCTTCAAGGTGGAGGCCGTGCCGCATTTGCTTTGTGGGGGATTTACCAGGGAGGAAACCGAAAACGCCCTGATCGACCTCAACTTCATCGGCGTGCAGAACATCCTGGCCCTCCGGGGGGACGCGCCCAAAAGCGAGGGAAAATTCATCCCCGAGCCCGACGGGCACGCTTATACAAAAGACCTTGTGAAGCAGATCGTGGGCATGAACCAAGGCAAGTACCTGCACGAGGAGACGGAGACGGGCTTCCATACGGATTTTTGCGTGGGGGTGGCAGGTTATCCGGAGAAGCATTTCGAGGCGCCGAACCTGAAGTCCGATCTCAGATACCTCAAGGAAAAAGTGGACGCGGGCGCGGAGTACATCGTGACGCAGATGTTTTTTGACAACCAGAAGTTTTTTGATTTCACCAGGAAAGTCCGGGAAATGGGAATCGATATCCCGATTATTCCGGGGATCAAGCCGATCACGACACTCAGCCAGATCAACATGTTGCCGAGGACATTTTTCCTAGACCTTCCCGACGCGCTCATGGACGAGCTGGAGAAATGCAAAACCAATGCGGAGGTCAAGGAAGTGGGTATCCGTTGGGCGATCCAACAGAGTAAAGAGCTCGTAAAGCACGGTGTCCCCGTCCTGCATTATTACACGATGAGCAAGGCCGACGCGACTTACAGGATTGCGAAGGAGGTGTTTTAGATTGGAAGATTTGAAAGTTGAAAAATTCGTAAAACAGCGTCTGTTTGTTTCGATTGAGGGTTTTCATCGACGATTTTTGGAAGAAGTAACCATGCTGCGTTGGCATTTTACTTTTGAAAGTCTTGGACCAGATTGGCGGTTTGGCTGGAATAGAATGCTTGTATCGCCGGCCTTTGAAACCCCAATCCTTGCAAAAATTCCAACAAGCAACGTTTTTGGTCATCGATCTTCTGTCTTCGTTTCGAGATGCTATTGACTTTGAATTAGGTGGCAAGGCAGCTGAATTCAAAACCATAAATTTTTCTGCTTCCCACCATCAAAAGAATAAAGGTTTGGATCGGTGTTTTCGGGGCATTTTCCCAAAACTTCCTTGGGAGATCTACGTGACAGAGATCAAATCCATAAGCTATTCTTTATGAAAAAATCCGTCACATTGCTGTTCCTCGCTCCCACGCTGATGTTTGCTTCCTGCAATGATTTGGGAAAAAAAGTGGAGGACCAAATCCAATCTATCTCCGAAAAGGCAGATAAGTTGGATTCCCTCGTCAACAGGGAAATCGAAAAAATGGAATCGCTCGACTCATTGATCAATATTGAAACAGACAAGATCATCCGGATGGATTCCCTTCTTGAAAAGTCTACCCAAAAAATGGATTCCTTGGTCAACAGTAAGATTGACCGGGTCAACAAAATCGTGAACTAGCCCTTGTTGGTCTTCAAGCAGGTTTTTGGGCTCGGGTGGGTTTGGAGAAAAAGTCCTAATTTCAAGCCATGATCAAACTCATCGAATGTCCCCGGGATGCCATGCAGGGTCTGCATGGATTCATTGATACGGCCATCAAGGCCGCTTACATCAACCAACTCCTGCATGTGGGTTTTGACACGATTGATTTTGGGAGCTTCGTAAGTCCAAAGGCGATTCCGCAGATGCGCGATACCGCCGAGGTCTTGGATCAATTGGACCTTTTTGGCACACATTCGAAGCTTTTGGCCATCGTAGCCAATATCCGCGGCGCCGAGGATGCGCTGCTTTTTCCACAGATTGACTACTTGGGATTTCCGCTTTCCCTTTCCGAAACTTTTCAGCAACGCAATACCAACAAGTCCATTGCTGAGGCGATGGAGACCGTCGATGAGATCCAAAACCTCTGCCAGATCAAGGGCAAATCCTTGGTCGTATACTTGAGTATGGGCTTTGGGAATCCCTACGGGGACGCTTATTCTCCGGAGTTGGTCGCGGATTTTGTGCAGGGATTGGATAAGATGGACATCCGCATTATTTCTTTTGCGGATACGGTCGGGACTGCCGAGTCGGATTTGATCCGGGACTTGTATAGGGTGCAGGCGGGGGCATTCCCGCATGTTGAGTTTGGGATGCACCTGCATACCCGACCCGAACAGATGCATGTCAAAATCAAGGCAGCACTCGAGGCGGGTTGCCGGAGGTTTGACGGGGCGCTGAAGGGTTTTGGAGGTTGCCCGATGGCAAAGGACGACTTGGTGGGTAACGTTGCCACTGAGCAGTTGATCGAATTGCTGGAATCAGAAGGTTACCAGCCGAAGGTCAATAAGTCGGAATTGCGGGAGGCTTTGAAGCTGGCTAAGGTGGTGTTCGGGTAACGCGGGGTTTCTCGCAAAGACTGCTAGGGTGCAAAGAAAACGAATCATTGCTAGTGTTCAGTTGGCAGGGGTATTGATCAGTCTTCAGTAGCAGCGTTCAGTTGGCAGCTGTCTTGCGGAGATCCCAGGTCACTTTCTTGGCTTTTTCGTGTACAAAATCTTTTTGCGGCTTTTGCACCTTCCCTTTCTTTACTAGAGGGACATTCCCGAGTCTTTATTCATCCTCTTTTTCGGGCGCGATGATCACAGTTTCGGACAAGAAGGGACTCGCCATGAAATAACCCAAAACCTGGCCTCCCCCGGACTTCACTTTGATGTTGGAAGTCGGGTTTTGAGGTGGAGGTGAAAACAATCCTCCATCGTTGAAAAGCAGCCCCACGAGCTGATTAAGGTAATCAAATGCGTCTTGGTTGAGGCGATATAGCTCAAGCCGAACTTTGTCATTTTTCTTGAACGGAAATCCATTCAGTTCAAAGCCGTTGTCCAGTATATTGGTACCGAAAGTGTCGTCAAACAGCAGGTAATCGAAACGGCTGTTGAGAAGCGTATCATTTTTCACCATGCGGATTCGATAGTTGTTGTCATCAGCAAAGGGGATTTTCCCATAAACCGTTAGGTAATACCCCTCTTCCCGGAAGATACGCTCCTCCCTGAAATTATACACAATGCTGTCAAGCAACGGAGGGAAAAGAATCGTACCCGTACTGCTGTATTCCTTTTCCCCAATCTTCACGCTGAGCTCATAGGACTCGCCCAAAGTCCCGCTTATATTTCGTTCGGCGACATATTTTTTGGTTTCCTTGTTGAACCTGAAATTAACCTGGCCGCCGGTACGCAGATTCCGGATGCTGACTTGGGCATTTTCCTCCACTTCGAAACTTGCCGTATCATAGTAGTCCTTCGAATAACTGACCCGGACTTGGTTGATAGAAGGATTGTCGGTCCAAATGGCCTCAATGACAGGTATCGGCTCCGTGTTTTCCAGAGGCAAAAACACTTCTTCTTGGCAGGAAAAGGAAACAATGGCAATCAAAGGAAGCAACAGGCGACGCATCAGAATTTGAAGTTATAGGTCAAGGCTGGCAAGAAAGTAAACAGGTAAGTCATGACGACTCCGGGACGTACCGATTCTACAGGGACACTCGAGTCTTGGTCAAAGCGGAAATCGTCATTGATGATATCGGTAAACTGGTAGGTAAATGGATTCTTTCGGCCATAAAGGTTGTAGACGCTGAAGTTCCAGCTCCCACGCCATTTTCTCCCTTTGTCTTTTCCTTTCCAAGTCACGGATGCATCCATGCGGTGGTAGTCTGGAAATCGGTCTGTATTCCGCAGGTCATTGTACAGTGGAATTTTCTGGCTGTCCACTTCATAGGTCCCAATGGGAAAAGTCACGGCCTGACCAGTCGTGTAGACGAAAGTGAGTGCGGCTGACCAATGCTTCGAAAACTCATGGTTGAGCACCAAATTGACATCATGCGGTCTATCGAAGCGTGGATTGTACCACTGGTCGAGACTGATGCCGGGGATTTTTCTCCAAGTCCGTGAGTAAGTATATCCAAGCCAACCGGTGGTTTTGCCGATATTTTTTCGGACCAAAAACTCCAATCCGTACGCATATCCTTGTCCTGATAGCAGTTCCGTTTCCACATTGTCACTGAACAAGACGCTGGCGCCCTGACGCAAGTCAACCACGTTACGGAAGTCTTTATAATAACCTTCCACCGATATTTCCCATTTGCCTTCGGCAAGGTTTTGGAAAAAACCAACTGACGTTTGGTCGCCCCGCAGCGGCTCAATATATGTTCCCGCCGGAATCCACCGATCAATCGGCAATCCCGCAGAACTGTTGGAAGCCACCTGTACGAACTGATGATTTCTGTTGAAAGCTGCTTTAAATGAAAGGTTGGGAGAAATCAAATACCGGAGGGAAATCCGCGGTTCGAATCTTTGGTAGCCCTTCATGTTTTGGAACCGGTCAAAGCGCAGCGTGTCCAATATCTCCGCCTCACGGTCGGGAACACCTCCTGCGTAGGTATAAATCACACCCTGCCCGATCTCGTTGTATAGGGCCAACCTTAATCCAGCTTCGAGCATCAGTTTCTGACCGATATCCCCCGAAACGGAGACAAAAATATTGTTTTGAACTCCCGTACTGGGGTTTGTATTGAGGTCATCAAGATCACTTTCCGGTGCAGTTTCCAACACGATGGGCGAGAAATGATAAACCTGACCTTGATAGCCGGTTTTTAACACAGAATTGTTTGGGCCCAACCAAGTCCACTCGGCACGCACGCCCGATTCCGAAAGCCTACTGGTCCAGTTGAAACCGTCCTGCGGATCCTGGAATTGTACTTGATATTGGTACTTGCTGTGGTAAGCATTCAGGTCAAAGAATTTGTTGGAGCTGATGTTCCTGTTCCAATTGAAGGACGTCACGAAGTTGTTCCAGCCTAAGCCAAACTGTCTCGAAATACCCAAAAAGTCTGAGCCATAGTAAGAGGAAAATGAGATTTTATCCTTTTCACCAGCCCTAAATGTAAACTTGCCGCTCAAATCATAGAAATAGAGGTCATTTTGGTTGATATCGGGATTGCTGGAGAGGCGTAGGAATGCATCCGCATAAGTCCTTCTCCCGGACACGATGAAGGAGGATTTGTCGGAGAAAAGCGGCCCGTCTACGGTTAGCCGTGAACTGATGGAACCGATTCCACCCTCGCCACGGATTTGTTCGAAGTTGCCCTCCCTGAGCGATACATCTACAACGGAGGATACTCTTCCCCCGAGGTTTGCCGGGATGTTTCCCTTGTAAAACTCGACACCGCTCAAGGCATCGGGGCTGAAGACAGAGAAAAAGCCAAAGAAATGCGATGGGTTGTATACAGGCGCTCCGTCCAATTGGATGAGGTTTTGATCTGCAGAGCCACCGCGCACAAACAAGCCCGTCGTCCCTTCGCCCGCAGTCTGCACGCCGGGCAGTAATTGGAGGCTCCGCAAAATATCGACTTCACCAAAGAGCGCCGGAATATTTTTGATTGTCTCAATCGGCACCGAGGATTTCCCCAATTCAATGCCTTTGATATTGTCTTCGGGATTGCGTCCACGAATGATGATTTCTTCGAGCGAAAGCGCTTCAGCCTTTAGAAAAAAGCGCAACTCCTTTTGCAAGTCATTGGTGGTAATTACCCGAATAGAGGGTTCAAACCCTATAAAGGAAACGATCAGCTTAGCGGGCAACTCCACCAAAGCAATTGAGAAATTTCCGCTCAAATCCGTCACCACGCCCTTTTGCGGGTCGGATTCCCAATAGACGTTGGCGCCTGGCATGGGTAGGTTTCCTTCCACATCCATCACAGTCCCGGTCAGGGTTTTAGCCTCCTGGGCAATCGAAAAGTTGAACGCAAAGCAAAGGATAATCAGAAGACTGGGTAGTAAAAACTTCATAAGTTGGCGGTAATTCCCAACGGATAACGGAATTAGTGCATTGGGTGTTGAAAATTATCGCATTAAATTCTAATGCGTTGGCAATTGGTCAATATTTTTTAATTTCAGCCCATGATTTGGGCGTATCCGGATGTGAGTCTAGTTAGTTATTTGGCCATTTTTTTTGGCGTTTTGTACTTTATCTACCTGTTTCGGTTTTATAAAATCAACCAGAAGCTAAAGGTTAAAAAGCGCCAACTCGTTTTCAAGTTGGTCTTGAGGACGAGTTATTTTATACTTTTTCTGATTGCATTGTCGGGACCTTCGATCGGCACTTCCATGAAGGAGATCAAAGAGGAAGGAAAGGATATCTACCTTGCGGTGGATCTTTCGCAATCCATGAACGCCACCGATATTGGTCCGAGTAGATTGCAGCGGATTCGGTTTGAGTTGAAGAATCTGGTCAAGCAGTTTGCAGGAGATCGGATGGGCTTGATCATTTTCAGTTCCGAGGCCTTTTTGCAGTGTCCTTTGACCTTTGACCAAAATGTCCTTCAGCTTCATATCGACGGATTGAATACCGGCTTGGTTCCAAATCAAGGCACAGACCTTGCCGCACCGTTGGGATTGGCTTTGGATAAATTCAACAAGGAAACATCAAGCCAACCCAATTCGAAGTCCATTGTATTGATCTCGGACGGGGAGGATTTTGAAAAAAACTACGAAAGCATCATTCCCGATCTCAATGATCAAGGGATCAAGGTGTTTTCGCTTGGTGTTGGTACAAGTCAGGGAAGTACGATTCCCAGGGGTAATGGAAAAGTAATTGACAAAAATACCAATCAACCTGCGATTTCAAGGCTTGAAACAGAAAGCCTCAAATACGTGGCCACACAAACAGGCGGTGCGTACTTTGAACTCAGCGATGCAGTGCAGGAGATACCAGATTTGATCGCAGCTTTGGAAAGACAAGAAGGGACTTTGACAGGCACCCGCATGGTAGAGGCTTCTGCAAATAAGTATTTCTACTTCCTTTTGGTCGCATTGGCTTTGGCGATGATCGACCTGATGTTACCGCTAAAAACCATCAAACTCTAGGCACGTGTAAGGTATGATGAGCTTGACGATTAGAATCATTTTGGTTTCATTTCTGACAATGTTGTCGGACTGGTCGAGCGTGGGCAAGAAAAACGCCGCGATCCGCAGTGCGTCGAGAAGTTATGCCAAAGCCGAATACAAGGCTTCCATCGAGAACCATTTAAAATTGGTCAATGAGTTTGAATTGACAACGTCAGATGTCAATTTCAATCTGGCCTTGAGTTATCATTATGCGGATTCGCTGGACCTCGCGCAAAGGACTTACCAATCACTTTACAGCAGCCCTGACAAAACAATCGCATCTTTCTCATTCAACCAAGATGGAACCATTCTCGCAGGACAAAAGAAATACGAGGAAGCCCTCGACGCGTTCAAATGGTCGCTGATCCATATGCCAGAAAATGAGTCCGCCCGATACAATTATGAATTGCTGAGCAGGTGGCTCCAGCAAAATCCTGAGCAAAAAGACCAACCCAAAGAACAAGAACAGGAACAAAACGAGGAGGAGAAGAACGAGGAACAACAGCAACAGGATCAGCAGCAGCAAAACCAGGAAAAGAAAGACGGAGAGGGCGAAGAGGAAACCGAAGAAGATGAAGCTTCGGAATCTCAGAAGAAAGAAGATAAATCTGGCGAAAAAACCCAAGAGGAGAAGGAATCCGAGGAGGCAAGTGACATCGAAAGTGACCTGAGCGATCGGGAAAAAAGAATGGAACAACTCCGCGAGAAGCTCAAGGAAATGAACATTTCTCCAGAACAGGCCTCCCAAATCCTTGATGCCATGAATGCGGCGGAGCTTCGCTTTATTCAGCAAAACAAAAAGAAGCCTACCAAGCGACCGTCGAAGAATCTGCCGGAGTGGTAATGCTGTATCCAAATTGTTTCTCGTTTTAATGAAAAGACTTCAAGACATGGCGGAATATCTTTGGAAACAGCGCCTAAGTCTTCTGTCTCACATCTTGAGTCTAAAGTCTTCACAAAACCAAATATAAACCCATGAAAGAAGTATACATCATCTCCGCGGTCCGTACGCCGCTTGGAAGCTTTGGAGGAAAGTTATCTGGATTGACTGCCGTGGAACTCGGCAGCATCGCCATCAAAGGTGCCGTCAAAAAAGCAGGAGTCGATCCGAAAGAAGTACAGGAAGTCATGATGGGAAATGTGATTTCGGCCAATTTGGGCCAAGCCCCGGCAAGGCAGGCAGCTATTGGTGCGGGTATCGGCTACCATGTTCCCTGTACGACGATCAATAAAGTCTGTGCCTCAGGGATGAAAGCAGTGATGTTTGCTGCCCAATCCATCATGACAGGGCAAAATGACATTGTCGTAGCGGGTGGGATGGAAAGCATGTCCAATGTGCCATATTATGTGCCTAAAGCGAGATTTGGATACAAGTATGGCAATGCCGAGCTATTGGATGGCTTGGTAAAGGATGGGCTTTTCGAGGTGTATTACAAGTTCCCCATGGGTAACTGTGCCGACCATACTGCCAAGGAAATGAAAATCAGCCGTGAGGAACAAGATGCCTACGCCATCCAATCTTACACTCGTGCAGCCGAGGCTTGGAAAAAGGGCGCCTTCAAGGAAGAAGTTGTCTCTGTGGAAATCCAAGGAAGAAAGGGCGAAACGGTAGTGATCGATGAAGATGAAGAATTCAAAAACGTATTTTTCGATAAAATTCCCTCGCTCAAGCCAGTTTTCGAAAAAGACGGAACGGTGACAGCGGCAAACGCATCCACGATGAACGACGGTGCTTCCGCCTTGGTGTTGATGAGCAAAGAAAAAGCAGATACGCTTGGGCTCAAACCCATTGCCAAAATACTCGGTTTTGCGGATGCAGCCCAGGATCCGCTTTGGTTTACCACCGCGCCAGCTTTGGCTATTCCAAAAGCCATCAAGCATGCGGGAATTTCTGCAAAAGACGTGGATTTTTACGAAATCAACGAGGCATTCTCAGCAGTAGCGATTGCCAACCAACGGGAACTCGATATCGATCCTGAAAAGCTGAATGTCTATGGCGGTGCAGTGTCGTTGGGTCACCCACTTGGGGCTTCAGGTGCGAGAATCATCACCACGCTCAATTCCGTCCTGCATCAGGAGTCCGGAAAAATCGGTGTGGCAGGCATTTGCAACGGCGGAGGCGGTGCTTCTGCGATTGTGATTGAGAAGGTCTAATCAATGATCCAGAATTACAAAGGGGGATTGGAAACTTTCCCCCTTTTTTGTGGAATAAATTAGCTAAGCACCCTTTAAGGGTCTGGATTTTTTGTTTTTCAATTCTGGGAAACGGCGATCGATGCTTTCAGCTTCTATACAACTCCTTCAAATCCGCTTCGCAAAGATCAATCATCAGTTGCCCAACCTTGGCGCAGATATCGTCGAAATAACGTTTTCCCTTTCCTGCAGTTGATTTTTTCGGATTGCCAATACCCGTGTCTTCGGTGACCTGCGACCATTTGCGCTCCGTCCAAGCCCATTTCTCTCGGATTCCCGGAATGACGGATTTTTTCTCCCTTCCTTCCCCAGCTTCTTCTAGCGGCAAGACCAATTTCGGGTGCAGGTACATGATGAGACTGGTTTCCATTTCATCCGCATGGTCCCCGCCTTCTTCAAAATAGAGGCTTTTGTCCAAGGCTTGGTACCAGTTGCAGGTGACAAGGAGCATCCTTGGAAACATCAGCCCCAACTCCCGCAGCATGGTTTTGAAATCGTTGCCGCCGTGGCTGTTGAGGATCATAAATTTCCTCATACCCTGACGGTCGAGCACGGTCAGGATGTCCTTCAAAATGGCAAACTGCGTACTCGGGTTCATGTTGATATCCAGATAGATATCGCTTTGGCCTGTATTGACGCCAAACGGTATCGTCGGGAGGATGACGACTTTAGATCCCCTTTCCCAAGCAAACTTCCCTGCACCGGCGCCGATGGCATCTGCTTCAAAAACGTCCGTTCCGTAGGGCATGTGGTAATTGTGGGCCTCTGTGGCGCCCCAAGGCAGCACCGCCAAATCAAATCTTTCGTGTTGGAGTCTCTTCCAGTTGGTTTCGGCTAAAATATAGGGTCTCATGTTGTGTTTAATTTTTGGAGGAAGATAGGGTTTCGGTGGGTTTATGTCCACAAAAACAAAGATAATCGATAGAATTTTTGCTTGTCAATTTTGCCTGTCATGGTCTCCATATGTGTCATCTGTAACCAAACGAAGATTTTTTCTTGATTCAAGTATCCTCCTTCCACTTTTCAGCGATTTTTTTCCAATATTGAATCGTCAATCCACCAAACAAAAATTGCCAATATGGGTACCAATAGACGTACTTTTCTCAAACAATCCCTTGCATCCTCCTCTCTGTTGATATCTGCGGGCGTTCTGGAATCCTGCGCCAAACCCGTCGCGGAGGAGAAGCCCGCAGAGAAATTCAAACCACTCATCCTATCGACCTGGAACCACGGCATGCCTGCCAACGACCGGGCTTGGGAGGTTTTGAATGCTACTGGCAACCTGGTGGATGCAGTCGAAGAGGGTGTGAAAGTGACGGAATTGGATTTGGAAAACCTTTCCGTGGGACTACAGGGCTTACCGGACCGGGAGGGCATTGCCACCTTGGATGCCTCCATTATGGCAGGAGATGGTCGCTGCGGATCCGTGGCCTTTGTGCGACAGATCAAGCATCCGATATCTTTGGCGAGGAAAGTGATGGATTTGACTCCCCACGTGATGTTGGCGGGAGAAGGTGCCCGACAGTTTGCGATTGCCCAAGGTTTTCCGCTAGAGCCCGAGGTCCTAAGCCCAAAAGCCGCGGAGCTCTACCAAGAGTGGAAAGTGAAATCGGAATACAAGCCGGTTATCAACATCGAGAACCACGACACGATTGGTATGATCGCCCTTGGTCCGGATGGAAAACTGGCCGGGTCATGTACCACCAGCGGATTGGCATACAAAATGCACGGAAGGGTGGGCGATAGCCCTATCATAGGTGCAGGGCTTTACGTCGACGACGAGGTGGGCGCGGCTACGGCGACTGGATTGGGGGAATCCATTATTCGGATTTGCGGCAGTTTTCTGATTGTGGAGCTGATGCGACAGGGCAGAACTCCCCAGGAGGCCTGTGAAGAGGCCGTGAGACGGCTGATTGCAAAGAACTCAGCCAATATCAAGGATATCCAAGCCGGCTTTCTTGCCATCAATAAAGATGGCGAATTTGGTGCCTTTGCGGTGCACCCAGGATTTAATTTTGCGAGGCACCACCAAGGCGGAAAGGATTTGATTGACTCAAAAAGCAGCTTTACAAAAAATGGCTAAGGTATTGATTGAGGCACCCGTGTTCACCATAGAAGCGGCCATGCTTGCCGCAGAGTACGGCATTGATCGCTTGGAATTGTGTTCGGATTTTGCAGAAGGAGGAGAGACGCCAAGCGTGGGAGCGCTGGCTTTTTTGAAGGAGAAACTCGATATCCCGATTTTCGTGATGATCCGACCGCGTGGAGGGGATTTTGTCTATACCCCCGAGGAGCTTTATGTCATGAAAAAGGACATCGGCATACTCAAGTCACTCGGTGCAGATGGATTCGTGTTTGGTGTCCTGAAGTCCGACGGGCATGTGGACAAGGAAGCCTGCAAGTACCTACTTAAGGCTGCAGAACAATTGCCATGTACCTTTCACCGTGCTTTCGACATATGTAAAGACAAAGAAAAAGCCTTGGAGGATATCATCGATTGTGGGTTCAGGAGGATTTTGACTTCCGGTGGGGAAAATGAGGTCGGCGCAGGTACCCAAAATATTCTTCATTGGATGAATTTGGTCGAAGATCGAATCATCATCATGCCTGGGGGAGGTTTGAAACCCGAACATTTGCCAAACCTCAGCATAAACGGGGGACTAAAGGAAATACATGCCTCCTGCAAGTCCTTCCGGCCTTCCGAGTCTTCTTATAGACATCTGGCTGTCTCACTTTCCAAGGAACCCGATTCCTTTTACCAGGTCTTGAGTATTGACCAGAAAATCGTCAAACAGTTTAGGGACCAGTTGCCATGACGGAGAGGGAAAAGCTGCTTAGGGGTGAATACTACAATTCCCGCGACCCCGAGCTTATCGAGCTGTACCACCGCGCGAAGGAAATCCTACGCGAATGGTCGGCACTTTCCACACGGGACGGAGAAATGCGATTCGCCTTGCTCCAAAGCCTTTTTGGCAGTTTGGGAAAGGGTGTATGGATCGAAGGCCCGTTCTATTGTGATTATGGTAAACACATCAGCATCGGCGAAAACACATTTATCAATACTGGTGCGGTTCTTTTGGATTGTAACCGAATCGATATCGGAAAAAACGTACTGCTTGGACCCAACGTTCAGATTTATACTGCCACACACCCACTGTCGGCGAGCGAGAGGATCAAATCCAATCCCGCGCCAGACGAGGCAAGTTACCAAACGCGCGCTTTGCCTGTGAAGATCGGAGACAACACATGGATCGGGGGAAATGTCCTTGTCATGCCTGGCGTCTCTATCGGGAAAGGGGTAACAGTTGCCGCAGGGTCAGTGGTCACAAAGGATATACCGGATGATGTACTTGCGATGGGCGTTCCTGCCAAGGTGGTAAAGTCACTGTGAGGTAGATCCCCGCTCGTCATTTATTGTTTTTTTTAACTTTGATTTTATTTAAGATTTACATAATAATATTTTATTTTATGTCAATCTTGTCAGCCCGCACTCTTTTTGTGTTTTTTTCAGCAGTTATTGTTTGGGGATGCCAGAAATCCGACAGCACTGAAAAGGAAGGATTTGAACTTTTGTCCCAAATGGATCAGCCTTCGTTGGAATTGGATGGGAAGGCTTTGGCGGGAATTTACTGTGCGGCATGTCACATGTTTCCCGAACCGGAACTTATGGACCGAGAAACTTGGAAAAGTGGCGTTTTGCCCGATATGCGTCGGCGGTTGGGGCTTATCAACGAAGAGGATTTTGGCGTTGCGGTAGGGGAGGACAACGATGCTCCTCCGGGGATTTATGCCGCATCACCGCTGATTACCAGTGAGATTTGGGGAGAAATTCAGGATTATTATTTGACAAACGCGCCTGAGAAACTAACGGAAGGTAGTGTTTGGGAAACTGAGGTGAAGCAGACGGATTTGTTTGAAGTACAAATTCCGCAATTTCCCAACAAACGCCCGACGCTTACTACGTTGCTGAGGTTCAACCAAAAAGAAGGGAAAATCTATCTGGGCGATAGGTTGGGAAGTTTGATTAGAATCGATGCGAAGGGTTTCAATGTGCTGGATTCGATCCGTATTTCCTCTCCGGCATCGGACATTTCATTTTCAGATGGCGGATTCTACCTGTTGACTATGGGTGTGATGGATCCCTCCAACTTTTCGGTTGGCAATTTTTCTTTTTATGACCAAAGTTTGAAGGAAGAAAGGATTTTGGAAAACCTCACGCGTCCTGTTCACTTTTCGGGTGCGGATTTGAATGGAGATGGTAGCGAAGAATGGCTGATTAGTGGGTTTGGGAATCACGTAGGACAGCTTTCTATGTTTGAAAGAACCGAAAATGGTTATTTTGAAAAAAAACTGAACGCCCAGCCCGGTGCCCGCAAGACCGTGGTTTCGGACCTGGATGGCGACGGGCGTCTTGATGTACTCGCGCTGATGACCCAAGCAAAGGAAGGAGTATATGCCTATTTCAACCAAGGTGGCGGGAAGTTTTCTGAAAAAAAATGGCTTGAATTCCATCCTGCCTTTGGTTCTTCGGATTTTGAGTTTGTCGACATGAATGGAGATGGTCATCTCGACCTTGTCATTGTCAATGGTGACAATGCCGATTTATCTCCGGTCGAGAAGCCATACCACGGCGTCCGCGTGTTTTTGAATGACGGCAAATACAATTTCTCGGAAAACTACTTTTTCCCCATGAATGGGGCCTCAGGACTTGTCTTGGCGGATTTTGATGGTAATGGTAGACTGGATATCGCAGCCATATCTTATTTCCCGAAAATCGTTGAGGGATCGAGAAGGAATTTTATTCTGCTTCTCCAAGACAAGTCTGGTAAGTTTTCGCCTTTTGATTTTCCCCAAGTCGGCGAGTTGAGTTATTTGGTGATTGAAAAAGGAGATATAGATGCTGACGGCGATGTGGATTTGTTGCTGGGGAGCTTTGATTTCAAATCGACCTTTGCGCTTCCAAGTTGGCAATGGACACCATTTGTGTGGCTGGAAAATAAATCAATGAAATAAAAAAAGGTGATATAGTGATTTTAAGATAAAAAATTCCAAATTATTCCATTTTTGATTTTCTTTATTTTAAGTTTTTGAATTCATTTAATTTTTTCTTTGGATAAAGGTTATTTCTTTTTAAATTATTTGGGTACAAAACCCATAAAACCATGGTAAAGAGTTTCCAAGGGGTCCGCGAGGCTGAACCCCGCAATCAAACACAGCCTATCAGTGTGAGGGACCATATGACCACCAACCTAATTACTTTCAAGCCCGACGATACCATCGACAAGGTCCTGGTCACACTGGCATCCAAGAAAATCTCAGGGGCGCCCGTCCTCGACCATTCGGGCAAGTTGGTGGGGATTATTTCCGAGGTGGATTGCCTTTCTGTGGTAATCAAGGGCCAATACACCAACACCCCAAAATTCTCTGCTTTGGTTGAGGAAAAAATGACCAAGGATGTCATGACACTTTCCCCTGACATCACGATTTTTGATGCTGCCCAACTTTTTCTCGAGCACAAAATCCGTCGCTTTCCAGTCGTCAAGGACGGAAAATTATTGGGACAAATCAGTCTCAGCGACATTATCCGTGTGTTTACCCAACTGAAGACAACTACTTGGTGAGATTATCGGATTTATGAAATGACCTTTTGGTTTGCCCAGAAGGCCATTTTTTTTGACAAAAAGCGGCAAATTTGGCAAATGGGCAAATTCATTCTTTCCATGGTTTTTGGATTGTTTCTTTCAGGCCATTCCTTGGCCCAGCAAAGGACACTGACCTTGCTGACCTTCAATATCTACCACGGAGAAAACCCCTATCATGCGGGTGAATCGAACCTCGCCGAAGTGGCTGCCCTGATCCAAAAATACCAACCTGACTTTGTGGCACTGCAGGAAGTAGACAGTATGACGGTACGGTCCGCGTCAAGCCAAGGCGGGAGGAAGGTGGACTTAGCAGCAGAGTTGGCCGAGTTGACAGGAATGCAGGGGTACTTTGCCAAAGCCATTGATTTTTCGCAAGGCGGATACGGAGAATCGATATTGAGCAAATGGCCAGTTGAGTTTTCGACAATTCCCCTTCCGACCCCTATGGGCGGGGAAGGCAGAAGTTTGGCGTTGGCCAATGTAAAAATGTCTGACGGAAAGGAGTTCATCTTTGCCGGTACCCACCTTTGCCACGAGTTTGAAGCCAACCGAAATGCCCAAACGGAAGAAATCATCCGGCAACTCATCAGACACGGATTATCCGTGGTGCTTGCGGGAGATTTTAATTTTGAGCCAAATGAGCGGGCCTATGGGATTTTGTCCAAGGATTTTTTGGATGCAGCGCTTTTGGTAAATACAAGTCCAGCCGCGACCTATCCCGCCGAAGCGCCAACATCAAGGATTGACTATTTCTGGATATCGCAGGACTTACGTGGAACAGTGATTTCAATCGAAGTTTTGGATGTGGACTTTTCCGATCATCGACCTATTCTGATGAAGCTTAAGATGGATTAGGATTCAATTCCTAGATTCTTGTTTTATAGTAAACAAATTCTTCAATGGTTCTCTGGCCGTTTTGGGTTAGCGCCAACCGCAGCACCATCTTGTCCCCTTCGCGGTGAAAGGTTAATCCGTTGAAGTACGCAGTTTGGCCTTCAGCCTTGATGAACTTAAACTCGGTCCATTTTTCCTTTTCCTCCCATCCGCTGAGGTCCCGGTTGAAGTGCTTCAGTTTGAGATAGAGGCGACCGTTTTCTTCGACGATGTTCATGAATTCCGTAAAAATGACTTTGCCATCCATCGAAAACCTGAAGGTGCCAATCATGTTATTGTCCACCGCGGGTAGCCAAAGTTCATCACATTCACCGCCAAGACCCGTTCCTTTCCAGTAGCCGACTATCCAAGAAAGCGATTCCAAAGTGCCAAGATTGGCATCCTCGGCTTTTTCCAGATTTAAAACCTCCTGTGCGGAGACATGCTGAAAAAATAGGCAAACAAGGCTAAGGGCAAGGAAATAGGTTTTCATAATGCTGTGGTTCAACCTCCAAAATAGCCAATAAATCTGTATTTTCAGACGATCAAACAAATTGAAAACATGAAGAAATTCACCTGGCTTTCCCTTGCTATGGGCACCTGTCTTTTGATAAACTCCTGCAAACCAAGCAATACCGCCGAGATTGTAAACCTGGAATGGCGGCAATTATTCAACGGCAAGGACATGGACGATTGGACAATCAAGATTGCCAAACATGAAGTGGGGGAAAATTTCGCGAATACCTTTCGGATTGAGGAAGGACTGCTCAAAGTGAGGTACGATGGCTACGAAGATTTTGATCAACAATATGGTCACATCTATTTCAATGAGCCATTTTCCCATTATATCCTTTCGGTCGAGTATCGCTTTGTAGGCGAACAGGCGCCGGGAGGTGAGGACTGGGCGCTGCGCAATTCCGGCGCGATGCTGCATTGCCAAGATCCAAAGACAATTCTGAAGGACCAGGATTTCCCAATTTGTGTCGAAGGACAGTTTTTGGGCGGCGATGGCACCAATCCAAGAACCACCAGCAACCTTTGTACTCCTGGGACGAATGTGGTGATGGGAGGGGAGTTGTTTACGCCTCATTGCGTGAACTCCAATTCAAAGACCTACCATGGAGACCAATGGGTCAAGGCGCAGTTTCTCGTTTTGGGGGATTCGGTCATTCACCACATTTTGGAAGGCGAGTCTGTGATCACTTACTATTCTCCCCAAATTGGTGGAGGAAACGTGGCCAATTTTGATCCTAAAATCAAGATCGATGGGAAAAAGTTGGATTCAGGTTATATCAGCCTTCAAAGCGAAAGTCACCCCATCGATTTCAGAAAAGTGGAATTGTTTGATTTGGCTCCTGTTGCAAACAGCAGGGGAAAATTGGACGAAGTACTGGCGAAAATAGGTTTTGGCAATTTCGTTTCCAGCAAAAAATAATCCTGCCTGAAAAAGCAAGCTACCAAAGAAGTGCGCTCTTCCAGACAGGAATAGATTTTGGATTACCCTAGGTGTTTTCTGAAGAATGCAATCGTCCTTCCCCAAGCCAAATCCGCCGCAGTTTTGTCGTACCTAGGCGTTGAATGGTTGTGGAAACCATGGTTAACGCCTGGATAGAAGTGCACTTCATAGGTTTTGTTGTTGGCCTTGAGTGCGGCTTCCCATGCTGGCCAGCCTTCATTGACCCGGGTATCAAGTTCCGCAAAATGCAATTGGATGGGAGCTTGTACGGTTTTGGCTTCTTCTGCGCTTGGTTGTCCTCCATAAAATGGTACCGCAGCCTTTAGATCCGGAACGCGCACTGCCATCATGTTGGAAATCCACCCGCCAAAGCAGAACCCAACGACACCAACCTTTCCATTGCATTCTGGATGGTTTTGAAGTACTCCCACGGCAGCAATAAAATCCTCCAGCATCTCGTTGCGATCTCGTTTTGCCTGCAGGGTACGGCCCTCGTCATCGTTGCCTGGGTAGCCACCAAAAGGTGTTAAGGCGTCGGGAGCCAAGGCGATAAATCCATCCAGCGCAGCTTGGTGGGCTGTGTCTTCGATATAGGGATTGAGTCCGCGGTTTTCGTGTACGACCACGATTCCAGGCAATTTACCCTTTCTATCAGCCGGTTTGCTAAGTAAGGCTTTCATTTTGCCGGCACCTTTCGGAGAATCGTATTCGATATACTCGGATGCCAAGCGGTCATCATCCAGCGAAAAGCGCTTGGCTTCGGCGTAGTTTGGCAACAAAAAAGCCATGATCGCCGCAACGGTCAAACCGCCTACTGCAAATGCGGACAGGCCGTCCATAAATTCGCGACGGCTCATTTTGCCATGGACATAGTAATCATACATGTCAAATACTTCTTGGCTCAGGTCTTCTTTTTTGATGGGTTCCATATATGGGTTTTTTCGGTCTAAATGATCTCCTATAACTAGGGAAGCTAATCATAATTTCCCCGAGAATTAGAACCGATCATGGATAAATGGTTTAAACCGTACATAAAAAAACCTTGATAGCCGCCGGAGCGCTATCAAGGTCAAAGTTAAATATTCAGATTTCATGGTCTTTTCCCGCTATAAGAGCAGGATTGAACTATCTAAGCGACTTTGAAGTGGCATTAACCTACTATTGATTCACGATCGATATGTTTCCCGACGTGATGCTTCCTCGGATATCTTTTGATGCACCGTTGTCAATGGTAAGGCTTTTCCCACCTCTAGACTCGCCCACAGTGATGTTGCCGGAAGTTGCATTGAGGCGATAGTTGAAATCCCTAAGGTTAGAAGGGGTTTGGATTTTGAAGTTGCCTGAAGTTCCGCTTATGCTGGTGTTGGCACCCAGGCCGGCGTTATTTGCTGTGATGTTGCCGGAGGTTACTTTGAGTTCGCCGAGCTCACCGATGTCCTCGAGTTTTGCATTTCCTGATGTCAGGCTAATATTGACCAACCCGGCAATTTGGGAGGCATTGACGCCGCCACTACCGCAGCTATAGGCAAGGTTGCCTTTGAGGTTGGTGAAAGACGCTGAACCGGATCCGACGTTTCCTTTCACGTTGCCCTCAATGCCTGAAAGCTTGATGGATCCGGAGCCAGCATTCACGTTGACATTGCCTTGGATATTGGTTCCCATCACACTTCCGGAGCCTACCGAAAGGTTGGTTTCCGAGGATTTCACGTTTTCGGCACTGACCGAACCTGAGCCTCCTTTTAGATCAAGACTCACATTTTCAGGGCCTTTCATTTTGATGTGGCCTTTTGTACGGTTGTTGTTCCAATTGCTGGTTGTCACTTTGTGGGTGATTTTTAGGACGTCACCAACCGTCACGAAAATGATGTCTTGGTTGGGGTTATTGGATTCCAGAAAGGCATTGACCGACACCTCGCCGGCTGATGGGGAACCGATGTATTCTACCTCGAGAGAACCTCCAGAAACTTCGATTTTTTTGATTCCGGTAAAGGATCGATTGACATCGACGATGGTTTGCAACTGGGCAAATGCTTGGATCGGACCCAATAGCAATGCAATCGCCAAAAGGAGTGGTTGGAATTTTGTAACAGTTTTCATAGTGATTGGAAAGTTAAATAATGATACCGAAGCTCAGGGCGTTTACCCTGGGGCCTTTATTTTGTTGGAAGAATTCGTTTAAGTCATAGTTGATGTAGAAGTCCACTTCGCCGATTCCGATCTCCGAACGGAGACCGTAGCGAAAATCATTGGCAAACATATTTCCCATCTGAAACTCCTTGGCACGGTTGCCGTTGGGATCGCGGTAGACGAATTTGCCGCGTCCACCCAGTCTCATACCTGCATAGCCACCTATTCCGAAGCGGAAATTTTTACTTGAGGTTCTGATGGTCGGTACGAGTGTTAGGTTTGCGTATGAAGCAGAAATTTTGCTTCGAATGCCGGTCTGGCTTGGATGTTCTTCGAAGTAGACCCCATCGGCATCTCGAAGCGCTTGGAGGTTTCTGTCTTCAAACTTGAAATTATACCAACTAACGCCCAGCGTGGTTTTCAGGAAGAAATTCTTCGAGGGGTAATAGGAATGAAACGCGTTGATCGCAGGATTCCAACTCCCCCAAGGTTTCACGGCAGGTGCGGGGTCAGTGTCAACCCATTGGTTGATACCGATGTCAAAGGTAAGTCCGCCATCGCTTTTTGGGTATTTTTTGAAGTTTTTCGATTTATCCGACTCTTTTTCGATGTCGGTAAATTCCCATACGGAGTTTCCTTCCGCGTTTTTACTGATCGTTACGTCTGTGCCAAAGATTCGAAAGTGTTTCGATTCCTGGTCGGTAGTGTCAGCAATTGACAGTCCCCGGGCAATACCCAGGGAAGCTGTCAAAAACATCAAAAGTGTTGTTGTGGTAAGTTTCATAGTTGGTTTGTAGAATCATTTTAAAATACAATTCCGATGGCGATGGGATTCAACTCAGGCCCTTTGCCGTCCTGAAATAGTTGGTTGAAATCGTATGTCGCATACAAGTTGATCCTGCCAAATCCGACTTCTCCACGCATACCGTATCTGAAGTTGTTCAAGAAGATGCCTGTATTTGCATGTTCTTTTCTCCTGCTTCCTCCTTCCAATGGTCGGTATACATATTTGCTTGTGCCGCCCAATCGGTAGCCCGCATAGGGTCCGAGTGCAACTCTGAGTCCCCTACGTCCGGCATCGTTCATTTTTCCAAAATCAAGCCTGAAGAGAGACATACCGGTTAGGTACGAGGCGGAAATCTTGCTCTTGAATCCAGCAACATCAGTCCTTTGCACAAATTCAATTCCATCCTCACCCCTGACCGCTTGGAAATCACGGTTCTCGAACTTGAAGTTGTACCATTGGAAGCCTAACCCGAAGTCCCAGTTGAAGCCTTTGCTGATACGTTGGCTGGCCATAAAGTTGAGGCCGACGTTCCAGCTTCCCCATCCTCTGACAGCATAGGGCTGTGTGGTTTTTGGAAACTGGCCATTTTGGTCAAGGTAGTTGTTTAAGCCCAAGTCTAGGTTGAAGTAGGTGCGGAATGGAGGATCCTGCTTTTTTCTGGTGCCGGTTTCTACACGCACCTTGGTATCGGGATTGCTTTCGTCCACAAGAATCCTGATGCCAGCGACATTGACCTCCGTGATCGGCCCGTCTTCGTATACTTTGACGACTTCTTTGGAGCCTTTGGCGCTGTCAACCGTGACAATGACGGATTCGCCTGTTTTTTCATCCACTTGCAGATTGAGTTCCTGGATGATTTGATTGACGTTCATGCCCTTGAGTCGCTCAAAATCCTCTTTGTTGTCAACGACCAAAAAGATCTTTCCTGACTTGCCGAATTCGACAATGATAGTGTCCTGAGGAGCCGTGAATTCCTTTTCGGTGAATCCAAACGCAGCCTGCACCAGGCCCAGCAAGCAAAATAAAATGAAGTATTTTTTCATGGTTGGTTTAAGTTTTTATTTTGGACTTTTTTCTTTTTTGGCGGCATTGATGTCAAACAGATTGTCTTTTGCATCCTGCAGGTCTGCGAAGCCTTGTTCCATTTTGCTGATCAATCCACCGATTTTTTCTACTTTGTTTTCTATTCCTGCAATCAGATTTTGTTTTTGGGGTTCCTCTTTGATCCCATAGGACTTGATGATTACCCGGTAAGCAGGTGCTTCTTCCTCCTCCATTGCCGGGATGTTTTCTGCCACTGCCTCGTCCATTTTCAGTTCAGGAAGCTCGATTTCGGGTACGGAAATGGTAATTTCTTCGGGATGTGTGGGTGTCACTTCAGCGAGCAATTCATTCTTGTTTTCCATAACCTTTTTGGCGGTCTTTGTCGAGGATTTTACTTGGTCTTGATCCGTCGATTTTGAAGCAGGAGCTAAGACATTTGATTCAGATTCTGTTGCTGGTTTCAAAGAATCTTCAGATTCTTGATTTGTCTCTGGAGCGATTTTTTCCTGTACCAAAGCCGTTGTATCGATATTTTCCACCTCGGTATCCTTGACAAGACTCATAATCATATATCCGAAGCCAAGCAAAAGCAGCCCCACTGCCGCGACCCTTAGCCAAGGGAATGCGGCCTTTTTTTGCTGCTGGGATAGCTGGCTGTCCAGTCTTTCCCAAGCCAATTTGGAGGGCTTTACCTCGTGGGACGAGAGCCTGTCCCGGAAGTATTGGTCCATATTTTTGTCGGTGCTAGCCATTGATTCTCCTTTCTTTGAGTTGCTGTTTGGTGATTTTATCTTTAAGCACGTTTCTTGCCCGGTTGAGTTGGGACTTGGAAGTCGATTCTGTGATGCCGAGTAATTCAGCGATTTCGGCATGCGAATAGCCTTCGATCGCATAAAGGTTGAACACAGTCCGGTATCCCACCGGCAGGTCCCTCACCAGTTCCATCAGGTCATCTACTTCCAAATGCTGAAGCTCGTAGGTGGACTCCGAAACTTCGAGCACATTGTCCATATTGACTTCCATGGCGAGGTTTCGATTGTTTCTCAGCGTCAGAAGCGACTGTGTCACGAAGATTCTTTTCATCCATCCTTCGAAGCTTCCCTTTGCTTCGAACTGAGGCAATTTTTCAAAGATCTTCATAAAGCCTTCGATCATCACATCTTCCGCCAGATCCCTGTCTTTGACATACCGGAGGCAGATTGCGAAAAACTTCCCCGAGTAGGTCTCATACAAGTGCTGCTGGGCTTTTCTTTCCCCCCGCAGGCAAGCTTGTACGATGTCCGTTTCAGTTGTAAAAGTTTTTCGAAATAACATGTTGGTTGGCTTTCAAATAGGTAGATACAGGTCTTTGGAAATTGGTTGCAAGGGTATGTGAAAAAAAGTTAAATATTTTTTTGGCATCCGTGTTTGGGAACAGGAAGGTAGGGATTTCAGTCGAAAAAAGCGGTTCCCGGGAGGCATTGTCCGGATGAATTGCCTTAGTTTCACCAAATAAAATTCTGATATTATTTGAAAAAGTCAAATAGCATGGAACAATGTGCCTTGAGTCACATTTATTCTATTTTTGGAGTTTAATAATTGCCAAATGAAGTTCCAATTTATAGCCATCAGTTTCGTACTATTTGTTTCCATAACTTCGGAATCAATGGCTCAAGGTGACTTTCAGACTTGGCTCACCTACAATAACCAAACACGGCTTTCCCAAAAATGGGGCTACACCTTTGACTTGAATTATCGGACGAGGGGATTTTTTCCATTCCAGTCAAACCTGGCGGCTGCGCGGGGAGGACTTATTTATTTTTTAAATGAAGAATGGAGGCTTTCCGGAGGCTATGCTTGGTTTGGGACCTATGTCAGGCAAATTGACAATGAATGGTTTCATGAGCATAGACTCTGGCAACAGGTTCTCTGGCAAAAAAGAAACTCGCGGTATATATTCTCCAATAGGATCAGGCTGGAAGAACGATTTCGAGAGTTTGAGGATTTCTTCCGAAAAAGTGCGCAAGGTTCATTTTTTACGATGCGATATAGGTACATGTTCCAAGTGCAGGGGCTTGTCATTCCTTCAGCAAAGCCAAATGGTTTCCAATTGAGTTGGCAGGCGGCGAATGAGATTATGTTCCAAACGGGGGACTTGACAGGAGGAAGGGCTTTCAACCAAAACCGTACCTTGGCTGGATTGATCTTGTCGCCCAACCGTCAAATGGATTTGGCAATTCTTTATCAGTATATTTTCCAATACCAGCCTGCCATCTCAGAAATCGAGGACATTCAGTCGGTGAGATTGACTTTTTTGCACCAGCTGGACTTTAGGTAACCTTCGGGTAATATTGACAAGTTTTCGAAATCTTAGATTGGTTTTCCCAGAAAATGGTGTGTAACTTCCCACGTTGCCTTATGCTGATCTGCATTGATTTAGAATCAGTCGCTCGGCAATCGCTTTTCAATCTTTATTGTATGGTCGGTTACGATATGGTTAGAGATTCTTTGGAAATGAGGAGAAAACCCGGTTGGCTAATCACCGGATTCATCGTCGTGCAGGTGGTTTTGTTGGCTTTTGCTACTTCAAATGTCAGTGGACAAACGGTTTCAACGGAACAGGCTTCCGAGGAACTTGCCGAGAGTGAGTTGAATGGGTATCCAGTCACCGGGGTGTTGGGAGATACGATTGTCTACGTATTCACGAGGACAGGAGCCACCCAACCGAAAGAAAGGGCCCGCCTAATCAGTGAGAGGATCCGAACACTGTTTGAATTGGATATTTTCAATAAGGATTCCGTTATTTTGCATGAAGATGAAGGTGCATTTGACATTGTTTATCAGGATAAAATCATCGTCCATCTTACTGAGAAGGAAGCGAAATTTCAGGAGAAGGGTTTAGAGAGTTTTGCCCTGGAAGCACGGAATGCGATAGCCGAGTCCATCGCTGATGCGAGAGATACGTTTTCGCTCAAAAGAGTGCTTACGCGGATTGCCTATGGTGTCTTGGGGTTGTTGACGCTTAGCGTAGTTGTTTGGCTCGTTGGAAGAGGATTCAGAAAACTGCTGGCCTACATTGAGGCGAAGAAGGAAAAGCTGCTCAAGAACCTTACCTACAAGGATTATACTTTTCTGACCGCAGAACAAGAGATGCGTGGAATAGTCTTTCTGCTAAACGCCTTGAAATGGGTGGTCATCATCGTCATTGTATACTTTGCCCTTTCATTGATTTTCAGCATTTTTCCTTTGACAAGGTCCTGGGCAAATCTACTGCTGGACTATGTACGTAAGCCTGTGATTTCCATTTTGATCGCGGTAAAGGATTTTTTGCCAAATCTGTTCGCGATTATCGTGATTGCGCTGGTCATGCGGTATTTTATCAAGTTCATCAAGTATATTTTCAAGGAGATTGATGCTGAAAAACTCAAAATCCCTGATTTTCACGCCGATTGGGCGATGCCGACCTATGGAATCGTCAGGGTGCTGCTCTATGCATTTACGCTCGTATTGATATTTCCCTACCTACCGGGATCCGATTCGAATGTCTTTCGTGGAGTTTCGGTTTTTATTGGCTTGCTGATTTCCCTGGGGTCTTCTTCTGCGATTTCAAACATGGTGGCAGGATTGGTGATCACCTATATGCGGCCTTTCAAGATTGGCGACAGGATCAAGATCGGGGAAATTTCAGGGACGGTGATCGAAAAAACACTTTTGGTTACAAGGTTGCAAACGATCAAAAACGAGGAAATCACCATACCCAATTCAACCTTGCTGAGCAGCAATACCATGAATTATTCGGCGATGGCCCAAAAGGAAGGATTGCTAATACACACCACCGTCACTATTGGATATGACGTGCCGTGGCGCACCATGCACCAAACACTTATGGCTGCTGCCAAAAAAACCTCGGGCATCAAAGAAAGCCCTGAACCCTTTGTACTTCAAACTGCTTTGGAGGATTTTTATGTGGCCTACCAAATCAACGCCTATACCAATGACGCGAGAAAGATGGTGCTCATACTTTCCGAACTCCATCAGAATATCCAAGATGAATGCAATGCCAGAGGAATTGAAATCATGTCTCCGCATTATCGCGCGATGCGGGATGGGAACAACACGACCATTCCCACGGATTACCTAGATCAGGATTACAAGGCTCCGGCATTTCAAGTGCAGGTAAAAAAGGATCCCGAACCTTAATTTTCAATAATCTTATTTCCCCGATTTGCATTTTCTGACATTTTGAGAAGCAGAAATTTTGGGTGCTTTTTTTGGTGTTTCCTAATTTTATTCCATTGAAAGTCAATCAATCCACTTTGGATTTTGATGCGGTATTGGTTGATGTGTGGTAGATAATCAGGTGGCTTCCTAGTTTGCCTTTTATGGAAGCTTAGGTATCAAAAATTATCCGAATTTTCCCAATTAATTCCTTCTCGACATGGAGACGCAAAATCCGTCAAAGCCAATCGTAGGCTTCAGTACCATCCGGCCAACTTTTGACCAAAAGCCGCAGGAAACAGCCTTGTTTGCCGAACTCAGGGAGAAAGTCGAAGCAGAAATCGCCCGTATCCCAAAGCTTGAGTGGCAACTCTACCTCAAAGCGATCCTGTTTCCGGTGGTCTATTTTGGAATCTACTTTTTTGCAATTTCGGTTTCTTCATTTTGGCAGTTTTTAGGTTTGTATGCCATTCTTGGATGGATGGTGGTATTGATTTTTCTCAACCTACTGCATGAATCTGCCCATGACAATGTATTCCCTTGGAAGTGGATGAACAGTTTGTATCTCCATTTTTTTGACCTTATCGGGGCAAATAGCTACCTATGGAAGTTGCGTCATGTCGTGTTTCACCACAATTTCCCCAATGTCATGGGCTGGGATCCGGATATTGAAAAGTCTGACTTCCTCAAAGTCCATCCCGAAGACCAGCAAAAACGCATCAAAAAGAACAAGACTTGGATCTTTTTCCTTTACCCGTTTTTCCTGCTCAATTGGTTCCTTTTCCGTGATTTCAAGGATTATTTTAACAGATCGACGATTGTTCGCAAACTTGGCTCCATACCAACCAAGGAGTACGTTAAGCTTTTCCTTTTCAAATTTGCATTCGTTGGGTATATGGTCTTGATTCCAAGATGGGTGACAGGGTTCACTTGGGGACAGCTATTGTTAGCTTTCTTGGTGTTTTTCCTCGTGGCGGGAAGCCACGCGCTGCTCGTGCTATTGCCACCTCACGTCAACACCAACAACGATTTTGCCACAACCAACTCAAACGGAAAGCTTCCGTACAGTTGGTTTGTACATCAGTTGGCGACCACCAATGATGTCGATGGCCGCAATTGGTATTTCAAGTTTGTCATGGGCAATTTCAATTGCCACATTGCCCACCACCTATTTCCCAAGATCAGTTACCTTTACGCCGATAAGCTGACGGATATCATTCGGGATTTTTGTAGGGAAAAAAACCTACCCTACAAGTCAATTTCGCTTGGTTCTGCTTTAAGGGACCATTTTGTGCTGATCAAGAACAACGGGAAGCTGGTGGATATCTGGGACGAGGATATGTAGGTGAAAAGGCGAACTTTGGGAGTGAAATTCGGATTTGGGAAACTCGTTTTTTGGTGGACATCCAGAAGTTGCCCATTTATTTCCCGGATTAGGCGGATTCCAGACACTTCCTTTCATCAAATAATTTTTTTCATTCTCCATTTTTCCTTGCCCAGTTCATTAAATTCGGAATCTTGACGGATGAATATCCGAAACAGATTTCGTTATGCCAATTGATACCAATCGATACCAAGACGCCATCATTGATTTGGCAAGACAACTTATTCGTATCCAAAGCTATTCCAGCCAAGAGGGGCCGATTATCAGGTTTCTCGAGCAAAAAATGATTGAACTGGGCTTTGATAGCGTGAAGCTTGACGCGATGGGAAACCTGGTGGGAACAATGGGAGAAGGCTCAAAATCCATTCTTTTTGACGCACATGTGGATACGGTCGAGGTCCCGGATGAGAAGGATTGGGAATATCCTCCCTTCGAAGGAATCGTAGCGAATGGACGGTTGCACGGCCGGGGGGCAGTCGATATGAAGTCTTCGGTGGCGGCTTCCCTATATGCAGCTGTCGCAGCCAAGCATGCAGGTAAACTTGAGGGTAAGAAAGTCATGGTTTCCTGTACGGTCAACGAGGAAGATTGTGATGGGGAAAACCTCAAATTTCTTTTCAATTCGTTGGGAATACAGCCAGATTTTGTGGTCATCTGTGAGCCGTCCGGCAATCAAATTGCCTTGGGACACAAGGGAAAGGCGCAGATCAAGATCCGCACCGAGGGAAAGTCCGCGCACGGTTCCGCCCCTGAAAAGGGCGTCAATGCGGTCTATGAAATGGCGGAAATCATCCAGAAGGTGGAATCCAAGAACTTTGCGCTAGCTAGGCTCGAAAAGGATGGTTTCAAGCCAACCTTGGTACTTTCCCGGATAAGTTCCGAAGCTGCCTCCCTCAACGCCGTGCCGTTTTCCTGTGAGATTTACCTCGATCGAAGGACGGTGCCGGGAGAAACGGAAGCCATGATTCGGGAGGAAATGGATACCCTGGTATCGGGGAAAAACGCTTCATGGGAACCCGGCGTACTGAAACGGAAAAGTTGGACTGGCACCGATATCCACTATGTGCCGATACATTCCGCTTGGAAAATAGCAGAGGATGCCTACTTGACATTAAAATGTGTGGAGGCATTCCGTGATACTTTCGGGCAAAATCCCGTGCGGTTTGAGTTTTGGGATTTCAGTACCAATGCAGTCACGCCAGTGACCATGGGTATACCTACTATTGGTTTTGGGCCGGGTGACTACAAAATGGCGCATATGCGGGACGAATCCATCGAGGTTTCCCAAATCCAGGACGCTTGTGCTTTTTATGCTAATTTGATTGCACTGATATAAATTTTCCGAGATGAAAATCGAGTATTTTAGAACGGACGCCGAAAATCCACAATTCCAGGAATTGGTCAAGTTACTGGATGCGGGTTTGGCTGTGACGGATGGGGAGGACCATGCTTTTTATGACCAGTTCAACAAATTGGATGGGATAAAATATGTGATCCTGGCCAAAATCGGGGTGGAAGCCGTGGGCTGCGGGGCAATCAAACGGTTTGATGCCGAGAGTATGGAGGTAAAGCGGATGTTTGTATTGCCTTCGAATCGAGGGAAAGGAATTGCAAAAGGGATTTTGCGGGAATTGGAGAATTGGGCGTTGGAACTTGGTTTCAAACGTTGTGTACTGGAGACCGGCAAAAGGCAAACCGAAGCGATTGCGTTGTATTTCAGTTCTGGTTATCGTGTTATTCCCAACTACGGGCAATACATCGGCATGGACAACAGTGTTTGTTTTGAAAAGCAACTCTGAAACATTTGAAATACCAGCCAGAAACCTGAAGCCTGGTTAGCTTTTTTTTTGAGTAGTTTTGTACCCAATTATTTGAATTGATTACCGATATTTAGAAAAACTCATTTTTATGAACAGGTCTTTTTTGCTACTTGGATTGCTGATGGTGCTCGGATTGACAGCAAACGCACAATTCGGAATCAGGGCTGGATTCCAATCCGCGCAGACCAACAACGATGGAAATCAAATCCAAGGATCCTTGCCCGGATGGTACGTTGGGGCATTTACCGAAGACAAATTGGGCGTTACAGGGACTCTCCATTGGCATTCCGGATTGGAGTACCTGCAGGCAGGGCATCGACAGGATGATTTGAATTTTAGGAAAATCAACTATTTGGCGGTTCCCTTGGGTTTGAAAATCTCGATTTTGAAATTGGCCTTCCTGCAAGGCGGTATTTCTCCAAGTTTTAAGGTCGGTGAGAAATATGAGGTCGCCGGGGCGAATGCCCTTACGCAATCCAATAAGACCTCTGTTTTTGATTTGCCGTTTCACGTGGGTGCGGGGATCAAAGTGTTGATTTTTGACATAGAAGCCCGCTACAACCACGGCCTCATCAATGTGAACGGCGGAAACCGAAACAGATATCTGCAATTGGGTGCGGCACTTCGTTTTTGATGAACGGACTCAAATCCCGTCAAACAACACGAAGCTTTCCAAATAATCTGGAATAATCGGATGCCAATCCAGCTCGTGTTTGAGCTTGAAAGCCAGCACTTCTGAGGCATTTTTTTCCCCGTGGACCAAGAAAGTAATCTTCGGCCTAGAGGTGAATCCTGCAGCCCATTCCATCAGTTCGTCTTGGTCAGCGTGTGCGGAGAGACCTTCGATATAGTAGGTTTTTGCCTTTACGGGGACTTCCACTCCGTACATACGGGATGTGGCTTCACCGTCCAGTATTCTTCTTCCCCTTGTCCCTTCAGCCTGATAGCCCACGAAGATGATGCTGTCGTGCTCGTTGGGGAGGCGATGATACAAATGGTGCAAAATCCTACCGCCGGTCGCCATGCCGCTCGCGGAAATGATGATGGCGTTGCTGCGGATTTCGTTGAGCGAAATTGAAGCTTCCTGTGTTTGATAATAATGCAGGTTGGGGTGATGAAAGGGATTATGCTCTTCCTCTTCTTCGAAAAGTGGTCCCAAGCGATGGTAAGACATGAACTGCTTATACAACTTTGTCACGTCGATCGCCATCGGACTGTCCACGTAGATCGGCACGTTTGGAATTTTGCCTTTGTGCAGCAGCAAATGCAAGTAAAAGAGAATCATCTGTGTCCGGCCCACCGCAAATGCAGGAATCACTGCCACGCCACCGTTACGCATTGTCTCACGAATTGCCCTTCCCAATTCATCCTCAGGGTGAAGCGTGGGTTGCTTCCGGTCGCCATAGGTGGACTCCATCAGGAGGATATCAGCAAAGGGTATTCTCGCTGGCGGATTGAATATAGGATCTTGGAATCTCCCCAGATCCCCCGAAAAGACAATCTTTTTTTCCTGGTTTTTGCCTTTGACCTTAATTTTCAAAATCGCCGCACCGAGAATATGTCCCGCATTGAAAAAGGTGAAAGTGACGCCATGCACCAGCTGGGTTGGGGCCTCCATCTCCACAGGTTCGAGCAGGTTAAAAACCTTCTCTGCATCTCCGACTGTGTACAATGGTTGCGGCTTTGCATGTCGGGAATAGCCTTTGCGCTGCGCGTATTCGGCTTCTTCCTCCTGTAGCTTGGCGCTGTCCTTGAGCAATATTTTGGTGAGGTCCAAAGTTGGGTAGGTGCAGTAGATCCTTCCTGAAAAACCCTCTTTCACCAATTTTGGCAAATAACCGGTGTGGTCAATATGCGCGTGCGTCAAAATAACCGCATGTATCTCAGCGGGATCGATCGGGAATTCATCCCAGTTTCTCAATCTCAATTCCTTTAGACCCTGGAACAGGCCACAATCCACAAGGAATTTTTGATGGTCGATTTCCAAAAGATACCTCGAGCCTGTGACGGATTTTGCACCGCCCAAAAATTTAATTTGTACTTGCATTGGTTTTTGGGTTATATGCTAAAGATAGGGCATATCCGAAACGATTCCTTGCCGTACACAAAAAAAGCAGGACGCTTCTCTGCGCCCTGCTAGGTGGTTAGTGGTTGCTGTGTTTAAGTTATTTGGTAATCAATTGGTTCTACTTTCAGTACCTATCGGAACATATTGTGAGGTGGCTTCTTGTTGGAAATTGTCGCGACCCCGAGTTTACTTTTTCATGAAGTAGGAATCGGCAAACTTGGCTCTGGAAATGCTATCAGCTTCTGTTTTCTTGTTGGCGTCGTTGCAGGTAAGGCAGAGCATGCCATTTTCGTTGAAAACCCAGTGGTTTCTTGAGCTCACGTCCCGAGTCTTGTAGCCATTTTTATGGATTGTGTTTTCGAGGATTGGCAAGATGGACTTGTCCATAACAAAGGGTTTGTCATAAGGAATTTCCAACACCAAATCCAATTCTTGTACCCTGAATTTGTCGAGCGAGCCTAGGTTGATCGAGCGGTTAAAAGTCAGTACCGAATCCGCGATCGTGTAGTCATATTGGATGGATTCGGCGGATTGCATCGCATCAGTGCGTGATTTTCCTCTTGCCTTGAAGTCCTGTACCAAAATCGGAAGTGGATTGTCCGTTCCTTCCAATTGCAGGCTTACTTCATCATACAGCCCATCGATTTCATTGTTCGAAACTGATTTCAATACCAAGGTGCCTGCCCCGATTTCCAAGGTTTTTTCCACTGTATGTGTGCCTTCGGTTTTGAAGTTGTTTACAGCTCTCGGGATTTGTACTGCGCAAATCGCGATACTCAGAAGCCACAGACCCAAGGCGACAAGTCCAAACCGGGCATCGATGATACTTCGCTTGACGAGGACGGAGATTCCCAACAAGAGTATGATGATCCCAGGAATGAAGATGGCAACAGTCACTGCAATTGCCAGCCACACTGGTATGATTTCATTGATCCAGGCGGCAGGAATGTCATTGATGATAAAGGGCGCATCTCCACCTACCGGAACGATTCCAAGATATACACCAAGCAAGGCCAATGGCGCTATTGTAATCGAAACTCCGATCAAGAAAATGATCAGTCCGAAGAACACACGGATCACGGAAAGCAGGAATTTACCCAAGGGTCCCAAAGCCTCCCCGAGCGCATTGATCACCTTGCCGAGGAACCTGAATGGTGCCAAAAGGATTTTTCTGCCCTGGCTTTCTTCTTTGGGTGGAAGCGGATTCAGGTTTTCTTTGATGGTGGTTTCGATATTGTCCAGCGTAATGGCGCCACCTTTCATCTCGATTCGCTCGGTAATGGATTTGGCGACAGGCGTGATGATCCAGAGAATGATGTAGATCACCAATCCTGCACCGCCGGCAAACATCAGCCCGATGAACAAGAGACGCATCCAAATCACCTCTATGCCGAAGTAGGCTGCCAATCCGCTGGCAACACCGCCAAGGGTCTTGTCATCGGGGTTTCTGTAGAGCTTCTTGATGTTTTTATCCTCTGGTTCGTCGTAGGATACAGGCAAAATAATCCACATCACGATGTAGGCTATTATAGCCCAAATCCCCAGGGAGAGGCTGAAATCGAAGTTCCATGGCAAGAAATCCCATCCGGGCTTTCCGAGTCTGAGGTTGCCGCTGAAGAGCAAGAGGATTGCAATCAATCGTGTCCAAAGCGGATCGATCGAGAAGTAGTTGGCCAAGCCAGCACAAACGCCACCAAGGATCTTCCGGCTTTCCAGACGGGTCAGTTTCTTGTAGCCCTTGATATCCTGATGGGGAGTGATGTGTTTGTAATAATCCTGTTCTTGGGCGCTTTCTTCTTTGGAGGTTTCCTTTTCTTCCTCCGCCATGTCCTCCTCCAAAGCCTTGAAATCAGCAATGGTACCCATCTTTTCGATCAGGCTGTTGACATTGTCGGCGGTGATGACCTGTTTGTTGTTTTTGAGGTTGCTCAGGAAGATCTCGGCGATACGGTTTTCAATATCGGAAATGATTTCTTGGTTGTCCTGGTAATGCGAGAAATGCTTGCTGATCGCCTCCAGGTACTTTTTGAGTGTCGCGTAACCGTCCTCTTCAATGTGAAAAAGGATGCCGCTGATGTTGATGCTTATTGTCTTTTTCATGGCTTATTTCTTAGAGGTGATCATGTGGGTGGATTTGACGAGGGAGTCCCAGGTTTCGTCCAAAGTTTCAAGAAAAGCTTTGCCTTCGTCCGTGATCGAGTAGTACTTGCGCGGAGGCCCTGATTCGGACTCGACCCATTTGTAGGAGACCAAGGAGGCGTTTTTGAGCCGGTTGAGGAGCGGGTACAGCGTACCTTCCACCACGATCATCTTGGCTTCGGTGAGCTCTTCGATCATGTCGGAAGCATATACTTCCCCGCGGGCGATGATGTGCAGGATGCAGAATTCCAGCAAACCTTTGCGCATCTGGACCTGGGTGTTTGAAGCATTCATGGGGTATAAGTGGTTTAGTTCATAAAAGGGCAGAACGGATAGGAATCCGGCACGCTCTGCAGCCTATCCTAGCAAAACTGTACCAAAGTTTTGGACAGTACCTTGTATAGCAAGCTTCAAGGTTATTAAAAATGAAAAATTTTTTCCCGGATTTTAGAAAAAGTTTGTTTTTGATAAATGGAGCGGGATTTTCGGCTTTTTCATCCCAAGGGATTTTATTTGGGGTTGACTTGCAAAATGCCTTCTTCCAAAATAGGCTGTGGTGGGAGTGGACATTTTTATGTACGAATGCGTACAGCGGAACGCATTTTGAACGGCTTTCAATTTTGGTAAATTAGCTTTATACTTAAGGAAATATTTTTACTTTGCATCGGTTTTTACTCTCATCAATGGTGATAATCAGGTGGATGATTGGAATCTTATTGGTTTTCGGCCTGACCAAGCAGCTTAACGCCCAAACAATAGCTCCCAAATATTCCAATGAATTTATGAACATAGGCATTGGCGCCCGTGCCCTCGGCATGGGTGGCGCCCAGGTATCCTCTGTCCGGGATGTCACGGCTGCCTATTGGAATCCCGCGGGCTTGATTGGCATCAAGCATCAGCACGAGTTTGCCATGATGCATGCGGAGTATTTTGCGGGGATTGCAAAGTTTGACTACCTCGGCTACAGCACCAGCCTCGACATGGATAATCAGATTGGGGTTTCCCTCATTCGGTTTGGCGTGGACGATATTCCCGATACCCGCTTCCTATATGATGCCAATGGTGCATTGAATTACAACAACATCCAGTTTTTCAACGCGGCCGACTATGCGCTGATGTTGACCTATGCCCATGACGTAAGCGATGCGTTCAAGCTTGGTGTCAATGCCAAAATCATCCACCGCAATGTGGGTAAATTTGCGCAGGCTTGGGGTTTTGGCTTGGATGTAGGTGGTATTTACTTGATGGAAAAATGGCGCTTTGGCGTGATGCTGCGGGACGTGACTAGTACCTTTAACGCATGGTTTCACAATGCCGAATTGGTTCGCGACATCTATGCCCAGACGAATAACGTGATCCCTGTGAATTCCATTGAACTGACTTTGCCAAGGGCCATCCTGAGCGCGACACGTGACGTGGACATCAACGACGAGATCAGTGTGCAGGGCGTTTTGGACTTGGAAGTGACCTTTGATGGTCGGAGAAATACGGCCATCAGGACGGGTTTGGCCAGCTTCGAACCCAGAATTGGTTTCGAGGGGAGTTTTCGGAAAATGGCTTTCCTACGCTTGGGCGGCAGCCATATCCAGCGGATCAAGGATTTTGACGGAACATTTTATACGGCTTGGAAGCCGAGTTTCGGAGTGGGTGTTTTTCTGAACAACAAGTTCCAGATTGACTATGCACTGTCGGATATTGGAGGGATTTCCCAGACGCCCTATTCGCATGTGTTCAGCGTAAAGGTGAGTTTGAAAGAGTATGAAAAGAAATTTAGGATCAACAAAGGATGGGACAATTGAAGCCGAATAGTCTGTTTTTGGCCATAGTGTTTGTCTTGGCCTTTTCTCTCAAATCCTCTGCCCAGGCGGATTGGATTGATTATAATAGTACTTATTATAAGATTCCGACCCATACGGATGGGATTTATAGACTGAATTTTGCGAGCCTTTCAGCGGCAGGAATCAATCCCAATGTGATTGATCCACGGGAAATTCGGATGTACCACAGGGGCAAGGAAGTCGCCATCCACATCCAAGGTGAAAATGATGGAAAATTTGATACCCAGGATTTCATAGACTTTTTCGGCAGGAAAAATGACGGCACGCTCGATGCCAAGCTTTACAAAGATCCCAGCCATGTTGGCAACACCGCCTATAACCTGCACAACGATTCGACCGCATTTTTTCTGACGATTACACCGGGGATCAATGGCAAACGAATGGCGCAGCGGCAAGCCGCAGATCCCGCCGCCCAACTTGCCACATCCTACAACGATATCATCCAAAACGTTTATTTTGAGAATTTTCATTTTGGGATATTGTATACACCAGGTGTCAGGCTTTCGGATTTAGAGGAGGGCGAGGGCTGGACCAGCAGCCAAATCGGAAAGACGAATCCCCGGAATTTTGTATTGACGGACTTGGGGCAAATTCCGGCCGCCGGTGACGGAATCTTGGAAATCGGCCTGACCGGTAGGTCTGAAACCCCACACGTGGTAACCATCAGCGTGGGGCCTAACAGTACGGTCTTGCGTCCCGTGGGGACTTTCAACTTCAACATGATGCAGGCAGTGCATCAGAAAATTCCTGTGTTGGCCTCCGATTTCAACCCACAGGGACAAATTACGATCCAGGTACGGACAGCGGGCCCAGCACCCACGGATAACGTTTCTGTACCCTATATCCGATTGACTTATCCGAAACTTGTGACCAATGGGGATTTCAGTGGGCAATATTTTATCTCCCAAGCTGGCACCGCGCGGGTTCAAATCAACAACGTATTGTCAAATTACCGGGCTTTGGAGGTAAGTGACCCAGCAAACCCTGCTGTGGTTCCAGTCTCAAAAAATGGAAACCAAATCACTTTTTCATCAGGTATCGAAGATTCCCCAAGCAAAATCTGGGTTGAAAATGAACTGGATATCAAAGTCGTACCAAACATGCAAAGGGTACGGTTCCGGGATTTGATGGCGAGAAAGGCCGATTTTATTGTGATCAGCAACAGGTTTCTCAGGCGGCCTGCCGGTAGCTACGCCGACCCAGTCGCTGCCTATGCCGCCCACCGTGCCTCTCCGCAGGGTGGTGGATATGACACCTTGGTGGTCAATGTGGATGAGCTTTACAACCAGTTTTCCTACGGTGAAAAGACTCCTTTGGCGATCTATGAGTTCCTCAAAGCCTATTATCCGGTCCATAAGCCTGAGTTTTTGTTTCTGATCGGCCGGGCGACAGGTATCTTTTCCACCGCTCGGGCAAATAACATCAATTATTTCTACCGCCAAAACCCAGCGATATTTTCCTTTCAGGATATGGTGCCGCCTGCGGGATACCCCTATGCGGACCATAATTATGGTATTGGACTGGACCCGGAGAATCCCCTACTTTCCGCCATTGCCATTGGTAGGATTCCTGCGAGGACACCAAATCACGTCGCGGCTTATCTAAACAAGGTCAAGGAAAAAGATGCCTTGGGCGTCAAGGATGATTGGCAAAAGGAGATCGTCCACCTTGCGGGAGGCTTGTCTTCCTTTGAGCTTTCGCGCTATTTCAATTTCCTCAATGGATTCAAAAATATTGCCGAGGGGCCTTACCTAGGCGGAAATGTGACGACTTACCGCAAGCGCTCCAATGCGACGATCGAGTTGATCGACATTTCCAAAGAAGTCAATGATGGTTTGGGTTTGGTGACGTTTTTTGGACATGCGGCGCCTTCCATCATCGACATCGAGATCGGATTTGCCTCGGATCCCACAATGGGCTACCAAAACAAGGGCAAATACCCCATGCTTTTCCTCAACGGCTGCGATGCGGGCAACTCATTTGGAAACGCATACACATTTGGGGAGGACTGGATATTGACTCCGGACAAAGGGGCCAGCAACTTCTTCGCCCATGCCAACACAGGCGTCGATGTGTACTTGAGAAGGTATACAGAGTCTTTCTACACCAAAGCCTTCGCAGATTCTTCGATGATCTACCAGCCGGTGGGATTGATCAGGAAAGAGGCGGAAAGGTGGTTTTACTTTCGATATGGAAGCTCCATCATCAATCGCTCCCATGCTGAGCAATTGGTCATGTTGGGAGACCCGGCGGTGAAACTCTTCCCTGCAAAAAAAGCCGACTACGTACTCAAGGAGGATGATGTAGTTTTGGGCGCTTTCGACGGGCAGGCCTTCAATGCCTTGGCAGATTCCTTGAAGCTTTCTTTTGTCGTCAGAAACATTGGGCGTGTGGACGAGGATTCTGTGGAGTACAAGATTACCCGCAGGCTTCCAGACGGTTCCGTTACTAACTATCCGAGCGTAAAAATTCCGGCCATTTTCCGAAGGGATACGGTTGATTTTTCGGTACCAAACGCGGGTGTATCCGCTTTTGGGGACAATACCTTTACCCTGGAAATCAACTCGGGGAAATCAATTCCCGAAATGACCTATTTTAACAATGCCATTACCATAACCAAGTTTGTCCCGCTCAGCGGAACGATCCACTTGATCCCGGAGAATTTTGGTATTGTGAACCAAGCCAACCTGAACCTCGTCGCCCAAATTCCCGGCAAGTCCGTGGAACCAAGGACCGTTGTCGTCCAACTCGATACTGCATCCAATTTCAGTTCTCCGATCCGTCGCGAAGTACGCATCACCAGTGCCAATTTGATTTCCTGGTCCGTGAATTTGTTTGAGAACATTGCCCAAAAGGATTCGATGACCTTCTATTGGCGCTCGCGGTTTCTCGAATTAAAGGAGGGTGAAAGCGAACAATGGACACAGGGAAGTTTCTCTTTTATCCAAAACGGCCCATCAGGATGGACACAAAGGGAAATCCCGCAATTGGAAGGAAGCCAGTTGAACAACATAGAAGTAGATCCGCTCAAGCGCCAATGGAAATACACGGATAAGAAGCTCAATGTCGAGGTGTTCACTTTTGGCAACCAAACCGACAGCCTTACCTTCCGCAACACACAATTCTACTTGGAAGGCGTTCCCTACATCATCGACAACGTCAACAATGCCAACTCACGCCTGTGTCCCGATGGGTCTTTGGGTTTGGTAGCTTTTGACCAGAAGTCGCTGACGCCTTATCTCGTGATACCGCCGGAGGGTTTTGACATCCTCGATGGGCGTACCTGCGGTCGGGTACCACAAGTCATCCAAAGCATTCGGAATGCTTGGATTACCGGTCCCGGACAAAGAATTCTCCTGGACTACATCGATGGGCTCAAAGAAGGGGATTTTGTGGTGATTTTCACCGTCGGTGGCGTTACGTTTGATCAGTGGCCGGATGCTGCGATTGAGAAAATGAAACTGGTCGGCGCCAATGAAGCTGTACTCCGCAATCTTCAAAACGGGGATCCCTACATCCTTTTTGGTCAAAAAGGGATGCGCCCTGGAGAGGGTGTTGAGATAGTAGCCAAGCAGGATTTGGAGATCGAAACCAATGCGCAGATACTGGAGTTCCAGACCCAATTGACCGGGTACATTTCTTCAGGTTCCATTCTCACTCCAAGAATCGGCCCTGCCTCCGAGTGGAAGCGTTTCTTCAATCAGGTCAATCCGAGAGATTGGTTTGATGAAGGCTTGGCTTATTTTGACGTGATCGGTGTGAGGGCCACCGGTGAAGAGCAGGTACTTTTTGCCAATGTACAAGAAGGGGAGGTGGACTTGGCAACCGTGAATCCGAACCTGTTTCCTTATCTGCGCTTGCGATATGCGATGGAGGATGAAAATTCCACAGCACCATCCGTTTTGGACAAATGGCAGGTGAACTATACAGGGGTGCCAGAAGGCGTTTTGGTATTCAAAGGAACAGAAGACCGGGTGAATCTACCGGAGGGCAAAGGATATACGCTACCTTTTGAGTTTATCAATTTATCAACATTTGACTTTGCGGATTCATTGGTGGTCGAGTGGGAGTTTTTCAACACGACGACCAAAAAACTCGAGAAATTCAACAAGAAAATCCCCGCCGTAAAGGCCGGTGAAACCTATGCGTTCAACATTGACTTCAATTCCGTGGGCAAAGGAGGCGAGAATCGCGTAGGATTGATCGTGAATCCGCAGATTCAGTTGGAACAGACCTTCCGTAACAACCTGATTGATCTGGGGCTTTATTTCGTCGTGGCGCCCGACCGCAATTCGGCGCTACTCGATGTGAATTTTGATGGTGTATACATCATGGATGGGGATATCGTTTCTCCAACCGTTTTGATTACGTCGATGTTGAAAAACGACAAATCATTCTTGTTGAAAAAGGACACACTCGGCATCGAAATGTTCATCAAAAAGCCCTGCGAAGGCTGTGGTTTTGAAAAGGTGAACTTCTCCTCGCCATTGGTGACTTGGTCTGCGGCCACCGAAAATAGCAGCTTCAAGGTCGAATTTCGGCCTGGTCCACTCGATGACGGTATTTATACCTTACGCATCGTGACGGATAACTTAGGTATGGACAAGCCTTATGAGGTGAATTTTGAAGTCATCAACGAGGCAAGCATTTCCAATTTTTACCCTTATCCCAATCCATTCAGCAGCAGCGTGCGCTTTGTGTTTACGGTGACGGGTTCGGAAGTCCCGGATCAGATCAAGATCCAAATCATGACCGTCTCGGGGAGGGTTGTAAGGGAAATCCTTCAGGACGAGCTGGGTCCAATTCGGATTGGGAACAATATTTCCGAGTATGCCTGGGACGGGCGTGATGAATTCGGCGACCAACTCGCCAACGGTGTCTACATCTACCGCGTACTCGTACGCAAAAATGGACAATTCGTCGAGTTGCGGGGCACGGCGGGAGACAAAGCCTTCAAGCAGGGGTATGGGAAGATGTATTTATTGAGGTAGGATCAGTTTCGTTCCGTTTTCTTGCCGCTGAACGAAGATATTCTCAAAATACCATCTCTGGAACAGACCCCTCTATTATCAATTTCCCCTCCGTTTTGGATTGGATTTCTTCGGTGCTGACACCGGGGGCGCGCTCGAGAAGTTTGAATCCGCCCTCAGGCAGTACGTCAAGAACCGCTAGGTCGGTTACGATTTTTTTGACGCAGCGGATACCGGTGATGGGTAGGGTACATTGCTTCAAAAGTTTGGATTGGCCGTCTTTGGAGCAATGTTGCATCGCCACGATGATGTTTTTTGCCGAGGCAACCAGGTCCATTGCTCCGCCCATGCCTTTGACCATCTTTCCAGGGACTTTCCAGTTGGCGATATCGCCGTTTTCGGAGACTTCCATGGCGCCAAGGATAGTCAGGTGCACATGTCCGCCGCGGATCATGGCAAATGACTCAGCCGAACTGAAAATGGCAGACCCTTTGACAATGGTGATGGTCTGCTTTCCGGCATTGATCAAGTCCGGGTCAATTTCGGCCTCGGTAGGGAAGGGGCCTATGCCAAGCAAGCCGTTTTCGGATTGAAGGACTACGTCGAGGTCCGCGGGAATGTAGTTGGCCACCAAGGTGGGGATGCCGATCCCGAGGTTGATATATTGGCCTTTTTTGACCTCTTTGGCTATTCTTTGGGCGATTTGTTCTTTGGTCAGCATGGGTTATTTGGGTTTACGGTTGGATGAATGATCCAGGGTATTGGATGACGAGGGGGGCAGTGTTACACTTTTCTGACCGTACGCTGCTCGATTCTTTTTTCGTAGTTGACTCCTTGGAAGATTCGCTGTACATAGATGCCTGGTGTATGGATTTGGTTGGGGTCGAGCTCTCCGACAGGAACCAATTCCTCTACTTCGGCAATGGTGATTTTCCCGGCTGCCGCCATCATGGGGTTGAAGTTCCGTGCGGTGCCTTTGTACACCAAATTGCCTGCCGTGTCGCCCTTCCAAGCCTTCACAAAGGCAAAGTCAGCCTGGAGCCAGCGTTCCAGGAGGTACAATTTCCCGTCAAATTCGCGTACTTCTTTGCCTTCGGCAACTTCGGTGCCCACGCCAGCAGGTGTGAAAAATGCAGGGATTCCAGCACCTCCAGCCCGGATACGCTCTGCCAAAGTGCCTTGTGGGATCAAATCCACCTCGAGTTCCCCGCTGAGGAGTTGCCTTTCAAACTCGGCATTTTCCCCTACATAACTGGAGATCATCTTGCGTACCATGCGTTTTTTTAGCATGAGCCCAATGCCGAAATCGTCTACTCCCGCGTTGTTGGAAATGCAGGTCAGGCCCGTGATATCTTTTTCGAGTAGTGCTTTTATACAGTTTTCAGGAATTCCGCTCAGTCCAAATCCGCCAAACATCAGCGTGGCGCCCGTGAAAACGTCCGCTACCGCGGCTTGGGCATTGGAAATTGTCTTGTCAATCATATCGGTTATTTTGGGTTTCAGGTCGTAAGGAGTCGGATTGCCTGTTCCTTGTCGATGGCAAGTTGCTGTTTCAGGGCATCCAACCCGCTAAACTTAATCTCTGGTCTAAGATACGATTTTAGGCGCACACAGATTCGCCGATCATACAGATCGCCATGGAAGTCGAACAGATGCACCTCGATCGACCGGCTGTTTCCGCTGACCGTTGGCCGGAAGCCGATATTGAGCATACCTCGAAAAAGCTCTCCTTCCACGTCTACTTCTACTGCATAGGCTCCTTCACAGGGTATCAGCTTGTAATCGTGGGGGATATGGACATTGGCAGTGGGAAATCCGATGGACCTGCCCAATTGCTGCCCCTTGATGATGATGCCATTGAGCTCATAGGGGCGGCCCAGGAATTCGTTGGCTACATCGACTTTGCCTTCTTCCAAGGCTTTACGGATCTTGGTGCTGGAAACCCCCACATGGTCGACGTCTTCCCTGGGGATTTCTTCCAAGTCAAATCCAAACCGCACTTGGTTCTGCATCAAGTAGTCGAATCCACCTTCACGGTTTTTGCCGAAGCGATGGTCATAGCCTATCACCAGTTTTTTGGTGCCGATCGTATCGACGAGGATTTTTTGGACAAATTGCTCGGAGGAAAATTCAGAAAACTCTTTTGTGAATGGAATCGTCAGCAAGTGATCGATCCCGAAATGCTTCAGGAGTTTGGCTTTTTCTTCAAAGGTGCTGAGAAGCCTGATTTGGTGATCATGGGGATATAGGATCATCCGTGGATGCGGCCAAAAAGTGATGAGGACTGTTTCTCCTCCGATTTCATCTGCCAGGGTTCGAATGCGCCTTAGGATTTTCTGGTGGCCCAAGTGGACACCGTCGAAGGTTCCACTCGTGACAACGGGGTTTCTCACCGACCCGAAATCCTCGATTCCCTCATAGATTTTCATGCTGTCTGGATTTGATGAGTTCTACAGCGTCATTTACAGAGATGGCCTCTTCTAGCCTGAAATCCCCGATTCGGGTACGTATGAGTGAAGCCATGTAGGCACCGACGCCAAGGATATTGCCGAGGTCGCGGGCGAGGCTTCGGATGTAGGTTCCTTTGGAACAAACGATGCGAAAATGCACGACAGGGTTTTGAAAGTCAGTAATTTCGAAAACAGGTACTGAAACAGGTCTGGCTTCCATCACGACTTCTTGGCCTTTTCGTGCGGATTCATAAACCCGTTTTCCATCCACTTTGATAGCAGAATGCATAGGCGGAACCTGTAAGATATCACCTGTAAGTTGGGCTGCAGCTTTCTTGACATCTTCCATAGTCAGGTGTGCCGGGTCCGCTACGTCCACCACTTCCTTTTCCAAATCAAAGCTCTCCGTGGTTTTTCCCAAGACAAAGGTGCCCGTATACTCCTTTTCCTGCCCCATGTAGGTTTCGATGGATTTGGTTTTCTTTCCGGCACATACGATGAGGAGACCTGTTGCCAAGGGATCCAGGGTACCCGCATGCCCCACTTTTTTGATTTTGAGGGTGTTACGGATTTTTTTGACCACGTCAAAGGAAGTCCACTCGAGGGGCTTATTGATGAGAAAAACTTCGCCGTAGGCTTCTTGCTCCATGCTACAAATATAGGCCTGCAAAGATGGCAATCAGTCCTGCGAGCGTACAATAGATCGCAAAATAGGTGAGTTTGCTTTTTCTGACGAGGGCAATCATCCAGGTACAAGCCAAGTATCCTGAGATAAATGCTGCCACAAAACCCGCCGACATGTATCCAAATGTGGACTCCTGAAAGGAAATCACCCCATCTAGAATATCCTTTGCGATTTTTCCGAAAATCAAGGGAACCACCATGAGGAAGGAAAAACGCGCCGCTTTGGATTTGTCAATGCCTAGAAGTACAGATGTGGAAATTGTCGCCCCTGAGCGGGAAATCCCTGGAAGCATGGCAATCGCTTGGGAAATACCGATAATTGCTGCGTGTCCAAATCCGAGGTTTTTGCCCGTATTTTTTGCCTTGTCAGCCAAAAAAAGCAGCAGGGCAGTAATCAGTAGCATGAAGCCCACGAAAACCACTTTTCCTCCAAAAAACTGCTCCAACTGCTCTTCGAAAAAGAGCCCAATGATGACGGCCGGGATCATTGAGAGCGCGATTTTTGCCACAAGCTGCGTTTCTTCGTTCCATTTGAGTTTGATGACCGATTCGAGGATCAGTGCAATGTCCTTTCGAAACACGAGCATCGTCGCGAGTGCTGTAGCGAAGTGCAATACAACCGTAAATGTCAGACTTTCCTCGGGAAGGCGATCACCGCCTAGGATTGCACCTCCCAATTCCAAATGCCCACTTGATGAAACAGGTAAAAATTCCGTCAGTCCTTGAACAATGCCAAGGATGATTGCTTCGAAAATATCCATGGGTATTTACTTATCAGCTTTGTGAAAAATCGCGTAAAACTGAAACAAAAATCCCGCCAAGGTCACGATTGGTCCCACTGTTAGGCCCAATACACCGAAACCATGGGGTTCGCTGTCCAAACCGATAATGATGAATCCCAAAATGATGATGCCGAGACCAATCAGCATCAGGGTGTAATTCTTTTTGGTAAATGGAAAGTTTGAGTGACTCATATCAATAAAGTTCGTCCAAGGACATGTTTAAATATTTGTTGACCGCCTGCAGCGTGCTCAAAACCGACAGCAGTACTCCCGCTACTATCAAGACTCCAAACAACGCAAAAAGCAGCTCATTATTTTGCAAAAGCGAAAAGCCTTCGACGTTGGACTTGGTATATTCCAAAATCAAAAATAACAATAGCGAAGCAATGACTCCCGAAAGGAAGCCAAAAAGCAGCGCCCTTCCAAGGAATGGCCGTCGGATAAATCCACGTGTGGCACCCACTAGCTGCATGCTTCGGATGAGGAATCTTTGCGAAAACAGCGCCAAACGGATCGTGTTGTTGATCAACATCACAACGGTAAAGACGAGGATCAGAATAAAACCCCCCATTACCAGCGCGACCTTAAAAAGGTTCTTGTTGATGGATTCGACCAAGTCGGCAATGTAGGTGACTTCAAATACGCCGGAAATTCCCTTGATTTCCTTGACGATTTCCTCCATGCTTTCGGCTGTTTGGTATTCCTCAGAGATCGCGATAGTGTATGAATCACGAAGCGGATTGTCGTCCAAGAATTGGGTGAAATCTTCGCCGGTATCTTTTAGGAATTCTTTTGCGGCTTCATCTTGGGAGATAAAGGTCACGCCGGATTTTCCGTCTTTACGGAGTATATAGGGTTTGGCTTCCAATGTCCTGCGGATCCCCATCTTTTGGTCTACCGTGAGGTCTTTGTTCAAAAAGACCTGGATTTCGATGTTTTCCCTAATGAGGCTTGTCAGTGTTTTCGCTTGGATCACAATCACCCCAAAAAGCCCCAAAATGAACAGTGAGAGGGTAGTGCTAAACAGTACAGAGGCAAACTTGAATCTCCCCAGCTTGGTTTTCTTTCTCGGATTAATCCCCATATACGATGTGATTGGGTCAAAATTAAACAGCTTGGCCAATTAAACCAACGTATTAACAGAATTTGACTTTCACCACTTTTTTGCCTGCTATCGCATAAGCGCGGTTATCTGTACCCGAAGCCATGTTGACGATGCCTGTGAACCTGCCGAATGCAGGAAGTATCATTTGTCTTTCGTTCTGGAAAAAGCATGGAAGTACCATCCTTTGACGGGCAATGCCATAAAGCGCAATACCAGGATGGATATGTCCGCAGAAGTTGAACATTTCTGAAGGAACATCTTCTAAGGGTTCATGGCTAAGCAGAAAATTACCCAAAATGGTTGGCTTGGGGTGAATTTCCCAAACACCTGATTGGTACAACTTCTCGGGCAGGATGTCGTGGTTTCCTTTGACCAAATGAAACCCACAACCAGGGAAATATCCTGCAAATTCTTCCAAATCCGTCCAAGATTCATTCCAGTCGCTGTGGAACAAATCGCCCAAAAAATATACTTCAGTGGCGGCATGGCCATGGATGAGTTTCTGGATTTTGAGAAAATCCTGTAAATGCACCTTTTCCGGAATTGGAATGCCTGCTTTTCTGAAATGAGCAGCTTTGCCAAAATGTGGATCTGCGATGAGAATTGTCCGGAGACGGGGAATAAGAACAGCCTTTTCAGGCAACAGCAAAAACTTCTCCCCATTCCAAGACAATTCAATTCTATCTTCTTGAGGGCTAATTGCGTTGTCGGAAGAGGGAGGAATGTTAGCGGAAGGTTGCACTGCCAAACTTGATTTGAGTCTGTAAAAGTATTATTATTCGACACTCATTCATAAAAATCAAATCCATGAAGTCAATAATAAACCCAAATTTGATGCTGGTTGTCGCATTTGTTTTGCTGAGCAGCCAGTTGTATGCCCAGCAGCCCGATGCTATCGTCGGCAAGTGGTACAATACCGAGAAAGATGCCCAAGTTGAAATATTCAAAGAGGGAGGAAGGTATTTTGGTAAGATTGTATGGCTAAAAGAACCCGTAGAAAACGGGAAGCCCAAAGTCGACAAGAACAACTCTGAAAAGGAATTGCGCACCAGACCGATTATGGGCATGCGCCTATTGAACGACTTCCAGTTCAAGGGCGGCGTCTGGGAAGACGGCACGATCTACGATCCCAAAAACGGCAAAACCTATTCCTGCATCATCAAGCGAAAAGATGGCAAGACCCTCGAAGTCCGTGGATATGTTGGATTTTCTATGATAGGAAGGACCGTGGAGTGGACCAAGGTGGAGTAATTGCAAACCACCCTGATGGATTCAAGAAGGAGCTTCGGCTCCTTTTTTTATTCCCGGGTTTTTGTCAGACGCGGAGAAATCAGGACTCAAACCCCAGATATCACAACAACACGCAGATCGCCTTTTTGCTGCCGAATGCCTTTGTGCACTGACCAATTTCGGTTTTCACATTTCTATTTCAAAAGGACTCATTGCCTTTTCATTGTGTCCGCGAAAATCCGCTTTTTTAGGTATTGCATTTCTGTTGTGACAAATCCGAACCCTGAGCTGAGTGGTTTTTTGAATCTTTATTCCCAAATTCCCACTGGCACGATTTCCAGTACATGCCCAAAGGGATCTTCGAAATAGAAGCTTTCTCCGTTTTTCCAAGTTTGGGTATGGGTAATGGGGATGCCGGCTGTGGTTATCATTAGCTTCGTCGCCGAATAATCCTCCTTGCCGACTTCAAAGGCAATATGCTGTTTCCCAAACGCATAATGTGGTGGCAGCGAACTTTCCAATTTGGTCACCTCGGGCAAAAAAACACAACAGTACCGAAGTGCCACACCGGAAAAAGATGTGTCTTCCCTCGACCTTTGAAATCAAGGGCATTCCGAGTTTGCCATGGTAAAATGCCTCCGCGACCCCCAAATCGTCGACGTAAAGACAGGTTTCTTTGATTTGGGTAAAGTTCATGATTGGCTCATCGTTTTTCCCAAAAGAAAAAAACGGCCGAGAAGGCCGTCTTAACTGTGATTTCCCTCAAGATAAAAGCTCCTGAGGATATACTGCAGCTGCTCGTACTCTATCAGGAATGCATCATGTCCAAAGGTGGACTGAATCTCTCGATAGGTACCTTTGGGGACATGCTGTGCGATGAACTGGGATTCCTCCCTGACAAACAAAAGATCCCGGTCCACACCTATTGCAAGCAATCTGGATGGAATCTCGGCGAGGGCACGTTCCACTCCACCCCGACCCCTGCCTAGGTCATGGCTATCCATGGCCTTGCTAAGTACCCAATAGGAAAAGGCATTGAAGCGATTTGCCAATTTTTGGCCTTGGTACCTCAGGTAAGACGACACCCGGAATCCATCTAGTTTTTCGGATGAATCGGATTGTTTCTTGGCGAAATCCTCAGGATGCCGATAGGATATCATCGCGATAGCGCGGGCAGTTTCCATGCCTTTTTTGCCTGCTTCTGGGTGGTTTTCTCCCCATGTGCAGTCGGTCTCGATGGCCATTCTTTGGGATTCGTTGAAGGCGATTGTCCATGGAGAGGTTTTGGCATTGGACGCAAGGATGATGGTGTTCTTGACTTGATGTTGAAGCAAATACGCCCATTCGATGCCAACTTGTCCACCCAGCGAGCCACCGATAATCGTATTGATTTGATCAATTCCAAGGTGCTGACGAAGGTGTTCAAGACTCCTGGCCAAGTCCCTTGGGGTCAGATTTGGGAAGTCATAGAAATACGTCTTGCCGGTCTCGGGATGAATCGAAAGGGGATTTGTACTGCCGTAACAAGAACCCAACAGATTGGCACAGACAATGAAGTGGTTGGTTGGATCGAAGAACTTGTCCTCCCCAATGATTCCCGACCACCATTCTTGGGGATTGGCGTCGCCGGTCAGGGCATGGATGACCCAGACGACATTATCCTTCTCTGTGGTCAAATGCCCTTGGGTGGTATAAGCCAACTGGAATCCAGGAAGTGATTCTCCGGATTCTAATTCAAATTTCCCCTCAAATGTGAAGGTCTCTTGCGCCATGTCTGTAATCAGGTAATTGCTAGTCAAATTCATTCTAAGGTTGTTTTGGAATCCTTTTCCGCAACGGATTCCCGGTAATGTTGATTAGGGAAGACTGTCAAAAGCCTGCTGCAGGTCCTCTTTGATGTCTTCAATGTGTTCGATTCCCAATGAAAGCCTCAGCAGCGAAGGGGTCACGCCCGCGGCAAGCTGTTCCGCATCCGTTAGTTGCTGATGGGTGGTAGCCGAAGGTTGGATTATCAAGGTTTTCGCATCACCCACGTTTGCCAAGTGTGAAATCAGTTTGAGGTTGTTGATAAAGGTTGTCGCACTTTCCTTGGATCCTTTGATTTCAAAACTCAGCACGCCTCCGAAGCCGTTGCGTAGGTATTTCTTTGCCAGGGAATGGTAGGGGGAGGACGCAAGGCCTGGATAATTTACTTTTTGGACTTTAGGGTGTGACTCCAGCCACTGCGCGATTGCAAGGGCGTTGTCCACGGTTCTTTGGACACGTAGGGAAAGTGTCTCCAATCCTTGCAGCAAAAGGAAGGAATTGAACGGTGAAATCGCGGGGCCAAAATCGCGCAAACCTTCTGTCCTGGCGCGGATGGCAAATGCCATATTTGGCAAACCGAGCGGATTACCTTCGCCAAATACATCCCAAAATACCAAACCATGGTATCCTTCCGAAGGCTCGGAGAATTGGGGGAATTTGCCATTGCCCCAATTGTAGTTGCCACCGTCTACGATGATGCCGCCGATCGAGGTGCCGTGTCCACCGATCCATTTGGTGGCGGACGCAACCACTACATTTGCCCCGTGTTTGAGGGGTTGACAGAGGCATCCACCTGCGCCGAATGTGTTGTCTACAACGAGTGGCAGGTCATATTTTTTTGCCAATGCGGCTATTGCTTCGAAATCGGGCACGTTGAATTCCGGGTTTCCTATCGTCTCAAGATAGAGTGCCTTGGTTTTGCTATCGATCAGTTTTTCAAAATCCGCAGGATCATTTCCTTTTGCGATACGGGCTTCTATCCCAATGCGTTTGAAGGAAACTTTGAACTGGTTGTATGTACCACCGTACAAAAACGAAGTGGATACAAAATTGTCTCCAGCCTGCAGGATGTTGTTTAATGCCAAGAACTGCGCAGCCTGTCCAGATGCCGTCGCCAATGCGGCAACTCCGCCTTCCAATGCCGCTACCCTTTGTTCGAAGACATCGGTAGTAGGATTCATGATCCTTGTGTAGATGTTACCAAACTCCTTCAACGCAAAAAGATTGGCGCCATGGTCGGCTGAGTCAAATGTGTAGGACGTTGTTTGGTAAATGGGTACTGCTCGTGAATTGGTAGTTGGGTCTGGTTTTTGTCCAGCATGCAATTGGAGGGTTTCAAAACGAAAAGGTGCCATGGGATTGTTGGTTAATTGGTTATGGGAATGATTCTGAGCTTATGCAAGGCACTGTGTCCAATGCTTTTGCCAATAAGTAACAAGATAACAAAAAGGAAGAGCAAACGTCGCTGCCCGCAGCGATTCAAATCAACAATACTTGGGGAAAAGGGGAAGGGTTTCATTATGTTAAGAATTTATATTTCCAGAATGATCTGGCAGGAATTGGCACCTTGGTATTTCCAGGTTGCCAGAGGGTCATCGAGCCTGTCTCTCACCTCTTCTTTATAAATCCCAACACCAAAAAGTGAAAGGATATGCAAAGAAATGCCTCAATCCCCGCAATTGCAAAAAATCCCAATAAATAATTTGGCCTAGGCCCTGTTTCAATTTCGTGGTGATTGCCTCAAAAATCTTTTTGTCTTCAATAGGGGTGCGTGGTCTTTGGGTTGTCTTTTGGGAAAGGGGGGAAGTTAATTGTACAGCCGCAATCCCTGATCGGCCATTCCAGGATTTGGTTTTTGGTCGAAATTGGAACAAGGTGCACAATTATTGAGATTTGTAAAACCTTACAAATGAACCACTTTATTGACATTTGCTAAAAACAAAAAGGAAAAGTAGGCAAAAGATGCCTTCCACTTGGAAACCAAGGCACTATGGCACTGTATTGGCGAAACTATCAAAACAAACCAACAAATAAATCAAATTACCATGAGCACCATGTATTTAAAATCAAGAACTCTTGTAACCATTTTAGGCATTTTTGCCCTTTTGGGTCTCAATTCCTGTTTGGACAATGACCTCTCTGTGGTTTCCGAAATCAATCAGGATTTCAGCAGTATTACCGAAATCGAAGTAGAAGGCGCATTTCTGGAAGTGTCCTATGAAGGACAAGTTGGTAAACAGGATGTGACCTTAGATGCCCTCCTTCGTGCCAATTCGGATAATAAATTTGTCATTGAATTTGATGTCGAAGGTACGAGGCTCATCGTTCGGACCGTCAAAAAAGGAGGCACTTGGGGTAACTATCGTTCTGAAGGCTACATCAGGCTTACGGGACCTAAGTTGATGGAGGTAAACCTCAGTGCTGGATCCGGTTCATTGACAGCCAATAGCGTGGTCGGAACCGCGCCTCGATTTCTCGCAAGTTCGGGCAATATTCAAATTTCGGATATTACCGGCGACGATATTTACATCAATAATAGTTCGGGGACAGTATCCGGGACGGATTTGGCAGGAAACATCGGCGTAGTGATTTCTTCCGGGCGGATCAATATGCAGCGCATAGACGGAAATGTGGAAGCGGAAGCTTCAAGTGGGGAAATCAAGCTGACAGACGTCAATGGTCAAGTAAATGCTGTGGTATCTTCCGGAAAAATAGAATTGCAGCGGGTATTGAGTATCGGGAAAGGTCATCTTTCCTCGGGTCAGCTATTTGCGACCGCGACAGGACTGGGGCCAAACACTGACTTGAAATCTTCTTCCGGAAATATTTATATCCAAACTGGAAGCCGCCTAAGTGATTTTAATTTCAACATAACTGCCGGAAGTGGCTTTGTGCGCGTCGGCGACAGCCAATCATCCGGCAGTTTGGTGATCAATAATGGTTCTGCCCATACAGTCAGGGGCGAGGTGAGTTCTGGAAAAATCGAGATTGTCAATTAGGATTTCTTTTCGACTTTGACTGCGGTTCCGGCGGCCGTCACCATCAGCATTCCTTCGCGGATTGTCTCGTAATCCAAATCAATACCGATAATGGCGTTGGCACCGAAAGCCCTTGCCTGCATTTCCATCTCAGCCATCGCGGTGGCTTTTGCCTCCCTCAGGACACGCTCGTAGGCACCAGCCCTGCCACCGACAATGTCAGTAATGGTTGCGAAAAAATCCTTGAAAACGTTGGCGCCGATAATGGTTTCGCCGGACACGATGCCCAAATAGGCAGTTACGGTGTAACCTTCTAAACTATTGGTTGTGCTTACAATCATGGGTTATGGATTTAAGATGAAATAAATGATTTGAGTCTTTCTCGCTTGTCTGCAATGCAGATGCAATTTAACAATTGAATTGAAACAAAAAACCACGGTTAATTCTACCGTGGTTTTTTGTTTTAGTTCTTTTTCAGACCTGGAGACCTTTCGAGAAACTCTTGGTAGAGTTCGATATGCCTGCTGTTCATAGGGACTTTGTACCCATCAATGAATACGAAATTGATCTGGGTTTTGGTCTCAAACGGATCTCCGGTACAGACAAATAGCGTGGCGTCCTTTCCGACTTCTATCGAGCCCAATTTGTCAGCAACACCAAAGACCTCTGCGGCGTTGATTGTCACGGCCTTTAGCGCATCTTCTTTACCCATTCCATATGCCGCCGCAAATCCAGCGTTGAAGGGGAGGTTCCTGGTGTTTTCGGCGTCATTGGATCGGATGACGACTTTCACCCCAGCTTTGGCCATTTTTCCAGGATTGGTGTAGGCGGCATCATACCGATCGGATTGCCGGGTAGGGATCGACAGCATGGGGCCAACGATGACCGGCAATTTTGCAGCAGCGATCTTGTCGGCTACCCTCCAACCTTCGGCCACGCCCGTGAGGATTGCCTTCACCTTTTTTGATTCGATCCATTTGATGGCGTTGACGATGTCATTGGCAGCATTTACTTCCACCAGCAAGGGAAGCTCGCCAGCTATTACTTTGGCCAAGTGCTCCATTTCAGGGTAATACTGCAAAGTCACACCGGATTTGGTAAGTTGGTGATAAGTAACGGCCCTGTCCCAAATTTCATTCAGGCTCTTTTCTGCCTTTTCTGCTTCCTTTTGGACTTCTTCTTCGCTTCTCCTGTCCCAAGTGCTTCTTCTCGCAGAGGAGGGAAAGTTGAGTACCACGCCCTTGAATCCAGCATACATCTGGTCTGGCGTGTACCCGTTGAGGTTTATGAGGGCGGCGGTGCCCGGGAACAGACCTCCTGAGGGAACCGCTAGGGTAGTTGTTACACCACTGACCCGTGTGACTGGAATAGCCACCGAATTGGGATTCACCGCCACCAGTGCCTGCATGTTGGGCGTCACTTGCCCGATTTCGGCAAAATCCTGGGTTTCGGGTATGGAGTTCACTTCGACAAGACCGAGTCTGCTTCCTCCGTCTATCATGCCGGGGTAAATGAATTTGCCTGTACAGTCAATGACTTCCGCATCTCCGGCAGCGATGTTTTTCCCCATTGCAAGGATTTTGCCTTGGTCCATCAGGACACTGCCGTTTTCAATCACACCCTTCGTCACTGTTACGATGGTCGCATTTTGAAGCAGAAATTTGCCGTTTCTTGGTTTGACGAATTCCCCGTCAAATTGGGCCTTGGCCCAAAATGGTGACAGGCAAACCGCCAGGAGGAATATCGATTTTATGATCCTTTTCATCTTTTTCAGTTTGAATCTCTGGGATATTTCTTAGTGCTCGTGTGTAAATAGGTTTCTGCCGAAGTTGGTGAAAAAGAAATCCACCCCATGCATGCAGCGGTGCTCATGCTCCTTCAGGTAAATCGGTTCCAAGGCCTCAGTTGCGGAGACTTTGAGCCTCCGGTCATCCGAATCTTCGTTAACGTCGAAATATTTGACACCATCGACAAAGGTCATCTGTGGAATAGCGTACACGGAAAGCGGATGTCCATCGAAAATCACCAAATCAGCCTGCTTTCCTTCCTCAATCGAACCAACCTTATCAGCGATACCGAGTTGCTTGGCGGGGTTGATGGTGATCAGCGCGAGCGTCTGCTCATCAGTCAATTGTCCATAACGCTGTGCTTTCCCCGCCTCATGGTAAAGGTGACGGATCAATTCGCCGGAATCGGAGTTGATGGAAGTGATGACATTATTTTCCATCAGGATAGCGGCATTGTAAGCCGTGGAGTAATAAACCTCAAACTTGTAAGCCCACCAGTCCGCAAAAACCGACGCGCCCATCGTATATTCCGCCAGTTCAGGTGCGACTTTGAAGCCTTCATTGACATGTTGGAAGACGATTTTCGAAATGCCGAACTCCCGACAAACCTTGATCAGCATGTAGATTTCGTCCGCGCGGTAGGAGTGGCAGTGGATGATGACCTTGCCATCCAAGATATCCACCAGGGACTGTAACCGCTCACTGTAAGCTGGAGGGATAGGATTTGCACCTTTTTGCTTCAAGGCAGCATTATAATCTTCCCACGCTTTTTTGTATTGCAAAGCTTCGTTGAAACCGTTTCTGATCACCGCTTCCACACCCATCCTCGTACGTGGTTGGATACCGTTGCCACGTCCGTGAACGCGGGTTGGATTTTCCCCCAAAGCAAATTTGATGGTCCTTGGAGCATCTGTCATAACCAAATCGCTCGGATTTCCGGAGCCGTACCTGTGTTTGAGTGTCACGCTTTGTCCTCCAATGGCATTTGCCGAACCGTGCAGCGCATGTGAAATGGTCACACCTCCTGCCAAGGCCCGGTACAGGCCAATGTCGTAAGGGTCAATCACATCAGACATGCGTACTTCGGAAGTGATCGGTGCCGTAGCTTCGTTGACAGCGTCCAATGCCACGTGGGAGTGCGCATCGATGATGCCTGGCATCAGGTACTTGCCGGTTGCATCGATCACTTGAATATTGGAAGCCTGAAGGTTCTTGCCGATTTTTTTGATGGTGCCATTCTCTACCAGCACGTCCGTGTTTTCCAATGTTCCTTTGGTAACCGTTAGGACCGTTGCGTTTTTGATCAGCACTGATCCTTTTTGGGTTTGGGATTCAACTTGACCGAATCCAAAAACCATCAGGGCCGCTATGATTATCTTTTTCATGTTCAAATGGGATTAAAAGTTGGACTGGTTCGGTTTCTTGGTTGCCTTTAGTGGAAAGCTGCCGTAATCCGTCAGTGAAAGATTACCTGTGAATTGGGAGACATTCACCTCTCCGGAGACTTCGACGTCCAAGGACATCCCATTCGCCGCAACCCCGAAAGAAAAGCTCAAGGTGTTTCCGGACACGGTAATGTTCTTCATCTCAGAACTTGCCTTTCCTCCTCCAGAGGGGCTGTCGTAGGTGATAGTTCCTTTATACCCGTTGCCGTCGCGTTTGATATCCATGGTTCCGCCAGAACTACCGGCTGGAGTGTCCGATACATAATCCCATACGCCTTCGATTGACACCGTGCCATTTCCGTTTGATTTAGCGTCGTTGCCGTTTTTCTTCGGCTTGACTTCGTTGTCAAAAATATACCCATCGGCAACGACATGTTTTACTTGTGCATCCTCACTCAAGATCGGGCCAGTCATGATTACCAAATTGGCGAGTTTGCCTTTTTCGATGGTTCCAGCAAATTTTCCGATGCCAAGTATATTGGCTGGATTAGTGGTCAATGCTGCCACAAGCCCATTCTCACTCAATCCGTTTGCCGCCATGATCCTCAGGTTTTTGAGCATATCGCCACTTTTTGACCCGAGTCCCGCAAATCCGAACGGTATCCCTGCTGCTTCCAGTTTGGCGGCTTGTTTGAGCATATTTTCGTAGGATTCCTGGATTCTTTTGGTACGCTGCATCATTTCCTCAGACAGACCCTCGGTTTTTGCTTTGGTTATCTTATCCTCAGGTAGCTTCATGCTGAGCAGCACGGCAGCGTTGGCAGCTTTGATTTCACTGATCACATTATCGACTTCAGTGACTCCGGCAAGTACGACGCGGAAGCCCAGCTCTTTTTGGAGCGACAACACCCTTCTGACTTCAATATCCGATGAGGCTTCAAAGACCATTGGGATGTTTTTGTCGAGCACGGGATACATGGCTTCGGAAGTCTTGTTGATTTCTGGTCTTGCGAGTCCCGAAGTCGACGCAAATAGCCTGTTGTGCTTGGCAGATATTTCTGCGTTTTTATACACATCCCTGTATTTGGCCATGATGCCGAGTGGTGTTCCGGGATAAACGCCGTACCCCCGGCCGCCTCCCAAGGCACGGAATCTCGCACTCATGCCGACTTGCGCGGCAATCACGTTGCTAGAGGAGCTGTGGCCAAAAGTTACGATAGCCGATTTGCCCGGAAGCATTCCGCCCTCTGGCACGATTTGGGCGATAGTCACGCCGTTTTTCCGCCAATCACCAATCTGCGAATTGTTTTTGTCGAAGTAGTCGAGGACATTTCTCCAAGGTGTGATACCGGCTACCTCGTCGGTAGGCTTTGAGGGGTCCATATTTGCCGGTCGCTCTGCATCCGCAGGTTTACCGACACCGGCGCTACTGGCGCCATCGATGAATCCTGGGTAGATATACAAGGAGTCCGCCAAAATCAACTGGGCATCCTTCGGAATCGAAATGTTGGTACCGACACTTTCGATGATCCCATTCTTAATCAATATGGTGGCTTTGGAAAGTGTTTTTCCCGGGGCAGTCGTTACTGTGGCATTTTGGATTGCATAGGTTCCTGTGACCCGCCGTTCACCCTTGGGGTCACTCTGCGCGGCGAGGTCATGCAATCCCAATATGAGAGCGGCCATCACAAGCAACTTCACTCTCTTTCTGAATTGGGCATTTAGCATATATTTTCCTGAAATTTGGTTATTACAACATTCGGTAAACTAGCGAAAGAAAATTTTTCAAAAAATTTTTTTTACTCCAAAAGGCTGTGCTGGTTAAGAACGGCAAATAATTTTCTGCATAATGCATTTTCAACGCGTTGTATTTTTTGTTAAAAAATTGGCAATTTTTCGAGGTCGAACTGCCTTGTTTTTTACAATTTTTTACAATTATCTTTAATCCGCTAAGTCACCCAAATTTCTTTTTATATGAAAAATATTCTTGTTATCGAAGATGACAAACTGATCTCTAGTTTGGTGCAGTTTCGTCTTAAAAAAGAAGGTTACAGTGTTACCATGGTTGAGGACGGTATTTCCGGAATGGACGCTATCGACACCCAGGAAGCCGATTTGATTATCACGGACGTGATGATTCCCTACAAAAATGGGATCGAGATCATCAACCATGCGAGAAAGGTCAACCCAAAAATTCCAATCATTGTATTGAGTTCTTTGGGTGAAGAGGAGAGCACCGTCATGGAAGCTTTCAATCTAGGTGTTTCGGATTTTGTGCCAAAACCATTCAATCCAAACGAACTCGCGGTGCGTGTTCGGCGGCTGATCAATAACTAACGAATGACCGGTTTCACCAAACGGCAAAAACTCTTCGCTTTTTTATTCCTTCACCAACTTCTCTTCAGCTTACCGTTTGGAATTTCACAGGCCCAAGTCCTTCACCAAGATTGGGCACAGGTGGATTCTCTCTTACTCACGGGACAAGATATCCCCGGATTGGAATTTGTAATTGTTGCGGATTCCCTCTTCTTGCCAGCAGACAGTACCATTGTCCGATTTCATAAGGACATTGCCCAACCCGGAAGGTGGTACTCAGACACACTTGGAAGTTATGTGGAGGCGAAAGCCTTGGAGCAGCATATTCCCACCGAAATGCGGGACAGGGCGAGTATTGTCTACCTTTTATTTGAAAAGGAATCAAATCCCGAAGCACTGCTGGAGTATCTCGACAACCTCATCCGCAATGAGCTTTTTGCACCAAGCGTAGCGGGCGACGGCGGTGCGTTGATGCTGCTGGCCAATAGGACGGCGTTCAAGCCTTTTTACCAGATACGTTTGAGGATTCTGAGTGACCTCAAAATGATCGTGCTTCTTTTTTCACTGATCCTGTTTTTTCTTGCTTCGGTGTTTCTGGTCGGATTCATGTTTTTTGTCAAGTCCAAAAAGAGGCGCACCGAGGTCATGACGCAGCGCTTCAAAAGCCTCTGCTACGAGCCGCTCTCCAATTTGCTGTTTGAATATGAGTTGGACGAGCTGAAGGAATTCAGTGCCCAAAAAATCTGGGAATTTTTTCCCAATGCCCAAGCCGGCAACCATCTTTTCAAGGATGTGATGATTCAGGAAATCATCAGCCTCAACAAAAACATGAAGGGGGACTTCAAGTCCAAACTGAAGCTAATCTACAGAAAGCTCAATCTCGTAGACCACTCTTTCAAAAAACTTGAATCCTCGCAGTGGGATATAGTTACCACGGGACTAGTCGAAATCAATGAAATGGATGTGCTCGAAGCAGCGCCCATTGTTCAGAAGTTTACCCACCACGAAAATTTCCATATTCGCTCCCAGGCCGTCGCGACCTATTTGAACATTTCCAACGACATGACGCTGCAGGTATTGGTCCATCAAACCTTTCCTTTGTCGAGGTGGCAGCAGATGACCTATTTCAGGATCATCCGTTTTTTGACAAACCAGGGCACCAAGGTGCAAGTGGAGCGGCTTTTTGATTCTTACAATGAGTCCGTACGGATATTTGGCTACAGGATTGTACGATACCTTGGCTTGGTGGACCGATTGGAAATCCTAAAAGAAAAATATCCGAATGCCAGCAGGGATGAAAAGATCGAAATCCTGAAATGTTTTGACGTTTTCAGCTTCACGGACGCCATTGAGTACGTCCACCAGGATATTTACACCGAGGACAAAGACCTCTATGTCGCTGCGGTGAAAGTGTTGCAAAATATCGGAACCGTAATTTCCCAAACCATTCTGATCGAGCGGATTGAGCATTTGGTTGATTTCGATTGTCTCAAGGCCACATTGGAGGCATTGAAGGCGATGAATCCCGTACTGGTAGAAAAGGAATTGGAATCTTCACTCAAAGAAGAAATCCGTCAAATGCTTGCTCACCTCCAAGACCCCATTTTGTGCGATGTATAACCTGCTGTTTGACCTTTTTGTGGATGTGATGGGGATTATTTTTCTCCTCTACAGCTTGTCGATCATCATGATCTACCTCACCATGACGGTGCTTTCCACTTTGGAAATGCGGGATCATTTGAAAAAAAATAAGTTTGCCGACTACAAGGATGTCATCACCAGTCCGGTGGCGCCAGGAATCTCTATCATTGCGCCGGCCTACAACGAGGGCAAAAACATCGTGCAAAACACCAAGAGCCTCATGACGCTGCATTACAGCAAGTATGAGGTAATCATCGTCAATGACGGTTCCAAGGATGATACCCTGGAGCGGATGATCGAGAGCTTTGATATGGTCAAGACCAATTTTGCTTACAACCATGCCATCGAGACAAAGGACATTCGCGGGATTTATAAATCCACCAACCGCTCCTTTGCCAAGCTGACGCTTATTGACAAGGAAAACGGCGGAAAGGCAGATGCGCTGAATGCAGGCATCAACATCGCCCAACAGGAGATCTTGGCATGTATCGATGTCGATTGCATCCTGTCAAGTGATTCGCTGACAAGGATGGTGCGGCCATTTATGGAGGAGATCAACAGGAAGGTGATTGCCGTGGGTGGTGTCATTGGTGTTGCAAACAATTGTGATGTAAAGGATGGTACGGTAACCAAATACCGCGTTCCGGATTCACTGATGGGAAGATTTCAGGTTGTCGAATACCTCCGGGCATTTCTCATGGGCCGGATGGCTTGGACAAGAATCAACGGCCTCATGTTGATTTCAGGGGCATTTGGACTTTTCAATAGGGAATTGGTACTCAAGGTTGGGGGATATTTTCCCAAAACTGTAGGGGAGGATATGGAATTGGTCGTCCGGATGCGTCGCTACATGGCGGAGCAAAAAATTCCCTACAAAGTAGCCTTTGTCCCGGATCCCCTTTGCTGGACGGAGGTCCCGGAGTCAGCACTGATATTGGGTCGGCAACGAAACCGCTGGATGCGCGGTACGATCGAGACCCTGCAACTCCATCAGCAAGTGCGCCTCAACCCGAAATATGGGGTGATGGGCATGGTTTCCTATCCGTTTTGGTCATTTTTCGAAAAGATGGCTCCGATTTTTGAATTCATGGGTTTGATTTATACCATTATCATGATCATCAGCGGCGATATCAGTGCTGTATATTTTATCGCCCTTTTTGTATTGATTTATTGCTTTTCGATCATGATTTCCTCTTTCAGCATTTTGTATGAGGAGATCGCATACAATAATTACAAGGACAAAGGAGATCTCAAAAAACTCCTTACGACGATCATGTTGGAGCCATTTCTTATCCATCCAAGGATCGTTTGGTGGGGCCTAAAGGGACATTACCACTTTATCAAAGGCAAAGGCGGCTGGGGCGAAATGATACGCACGGGATTTAGGAAGGCAACCGATAGACAAAATGTGAGCAATGCATAAGATGATTTTACATATCAAGTCAAAAGCATGGTGGCCCAGCTTCGCGCTGCTTTGCCTGCTTTCATGGAGCCTGACTTTTTCTCTCCAAGCGCAAGAGAGTTTTGATCCGGATGTGTTGTACCAGGATGCCAGAAAGTTGATTTTGGATGGGAAACGAGAGGAGGGAAGAGCTATCCTGCAAAAAGTCTTGGGCAAATACCCCACCTATGCGGATGTCCTCATCCTGATGGGCAGGTCGTTCAGCTGGGATGGGAAGTATGATTCGGCAGCGGTTTACTTTGAAAGGGCACTTGCCGCAAGTCCAAACTATGAGGATGCATATGTCGGCTATATCGACGATCTTTTTTGGGAAGGGAATTATGAAAAAGCAGAAAAAGTCCTCAACCAGGGATTGGAAAAAATCGGCCTAAGTTCGGTTGCATTGAAATACCGCAAGTCGCGTCTGTTGAACTATCGTGAAAATTATAAAGAAGCCTTGGATATCGCCAAGGAAGTGTTTCAGGCCGACCCGAAAATGGAAGGCTTGATGGCCTACATCCGCAATTTGCAACGTCTTACCCGTGTAAATGCCGTCGGCGGCACATATGATTACGACAGTTTCATGGGTGCAATTAGCCCTTGGCACACCTACTCTGTCTACGGTAGGACCAGGACGGATTTCACGGGGGCACTGATTGCGCGGGTCACACATTCCCAGCGCTTCGACAGTAGGGGCACACAAGCGGAACTCGACGCTTATCCAAGTTTGGGCAAAAACTCCTATGGTTACTTCAATGTTGGCTATTCAGGAGCATCTTTTTTTCCCAAATTCAGGTTTGGGACAAGTGTGTTTTGGAACCTCCCCAAAGCTTATGAACTCGAAATAGGCTATCGCTACCTGCAATTTTCAGAAGTGACGCATATCATCACCGGTTCGGTTGGGAAATATGTCAGCAATTGGTGGTTCAATTTCCGATTGAATTTCATCCCCGGGACCGAAGGCTCGTCGACAAGCGGGAACTTGCAGACGCGCTATTATTTCAAAGGACCGGAGGATTTTATAGGATTGCAGGTTTCTACCGGGGTTTCTCCTGACGAAGAATCTCGGGATTTTCAGTCCCAGCTGCTCAATTCCTACCGGGTGCGTCTAGGATATCAGCAACTCTGGACCGATCGCTGGATGGGATTTGGTTTTGTTGGCTATTCACGGGATGAAATAAGCAAAGACAATTTCAGAAATAACCTCAATATTTCAATCGGCACGGAATTCAGGTTTTGATGGGCAAGCTGTTGGATAAATATTTCCCTGTGGAGTTCCGCATCATCATGGGCTGGGTGTTGGTGCTGATTGGAATTGTAGTGATAATTCCGCTGACCTCTTTTGGGATTTGGAAAGGTCTCCCCTCAGCCCCGCTAGGAGTCGTTGTATTGGACAAGACGGTCCCAAATATGGATTTTCAGGAACACCAATCGCTCCATTGGCTACTCAATAACCTCAAATACACCAAGTCTGACGGCAGTCCCTACGATCCATCCGAAGACTATTTCGGATTTTTTCCAGGCAAAAATGAAAGCTATCAAATAAAGGACTTTTCCAATTTGAAAGCATCAGAGGAGGAAAGATTGGTGAGGGACAATCAGCTTTTCTACTTCGCGGATACCTATGGGGTTTATGAAAATGACCTCAAGGAAATCCCCATGGAAGCCCCATCCAAGAAGATCTATGGAGGAATGGATCATTCGGATTTGGGAATTCTGAAGGCTGCATTGGACAATGAAAAGGACGTGGTCATCGAGTTCAACAACATCGCGAGCCCCACGCCAAAGGCTGTCAGGAGAGAATTTGAAAACCTTACGGATATCAAATGGACTGGTTGGATTACGCGGTATTTTGACGAGTTGGACACCGTTGTCAATCAGGAAATCCCCGCATGGTTGATTCATGGCTACATCAGGCAGCATGGCGGAGATTGGTATTTCAGGGGTTCTGGGATGGTATTTCTTCACGAAGATGGACAAATCGAAGTCTTGGTTTTTGGCGACGACTTCCAAAACGATGTGCCCAAAATCCTCACCATGCCAGCCTATCAGCAGCAGTTTAAAATCCCCGAAATCGTCAATTATCCCTATTGGATCGACTTGATGTTGGTCAGTAGGGATTACGAAGTGGTTTCCTACTACGACCTAAAGCCTACCGACCAAGGCCTGGAGAAAATGCGGAATTGGGGCATCCCACGGTATTTTCCCGCAGTGGTCGTCAAGTCAAACGGCAAAGGGAAAGTCTATTATTTTGCGGGGGACTTTGCGGATAATCCAATCCAAACGCATGCTTACCATTATTATGGCATCGCCAAGCTATGGAGGATGTTCCTCACTGCTGAGGATATTTCCCAGCGAAACAGTTTTTTTTGGAATTTCTACCATCCCTTGATGTCCTCGATTTTGGAGGATTGCCACGAGAGAAATCAGCAGTAGGATATTAAGTCGAAGAATGTATCAACAAGGGGTCGGTTCCCCCGGTTAATTGCTCGGTTTTGTTTTTCAAACCGCCTGGCTTGATTTCGGATTGTGGGAAAAATGGCAGGTGTTCCGAAGGTTAGGTTCCAAAAGACAATTCTATTTTTTGGGAATGTACCTGTACAGGGAATCTGGAATGATCCGGTTGTTGTCTGTGGCAAATCGGTTTGAGTTTTTGTAACTCTCAAATTCCCGCGTCAACTGTTCCTTGGTCCTTTGGTCGGTAATGGGTTCCATGCCCATGTTATCCACAAGTTGGTAAAGCTGATTATCCGACAAAAAGTACTCGTTGGACAGGAAATCCACCAATTGGTTTTTATTGCGCATGAGCGGATGCGACACATTTGCCTGAAATGTGCTCGCCGTATCCATCACATATCCTTTCCAAGCGACGACAGAGGGGAGTTCCAAGTCGTACCTGTTGTGTAAAAATGCCAATAATGTCGGCGTGATTTCAAAATGGGTTGCAACGGCAGGCATCCTTTTTGGACGGGAGATCTTTTCAGAAAAAATCATGATCGGAACATGAAACCTGTCTATGCTCGTCGCGAGCGGAATCTCAGGCAGACGGTGGTCACCCGTTATGATAAAAATGGTGTTTTCGTATTTGGGCATTTTCCTGTATTCCTCAAAAAACTCCCGGATTGCCTCATCGACATAGAGAATAGACGCGTACATGCTTTGGTACTTGAGGTAATTGGGTTTTTGGGAAGCAGGAATTTTTAGGGTTTTATCCAAATACTCGTCCAGTAATTGGAAGTACTTTTGCTCGTCAGGAATCAGGAAAGGATCGTGGGAAGTTTGTGTTTGGAAGATGGATAGCGATGCCTGCACCGAATCGCGCGGGATTTTCCGCATGCCATTTTCAAACATCGCCTTGTCAGGATAGCCCCAAGAGAAGCCCGACTTCGAGGGAGTTTCCTCAAAATCCGGATCAAACGAAGTCATGTCCAAAATCCTGTCCACAGTCTGGTATTCCAAAAACGGCCCTACGTTGTCAAATTTCTTATCAGCACCGATATGGTAGTTGACTTGGTAGCCATTGTGTTTCAGGAGCGATAGCAAGGTCAAATGCCCCGGGAACTCCGGTGCCTGTTCCATAAATCCGTTTTGGGCGAAGGGCAGTGCTCCGAATATGCCTGTGAGCACTCCAAATGTCCTTCCGGTGGTGGAAAGTCCATTTTTCCAATACAGCGAATGGTTGCTCAATGAATCCAAAAATGGAGTAAAGCTGCCGAGATAAGCATCTTCGCCGGAATACGCTTTTCCGAGGCCTTCGACGATCACAAAGACCACATCCGGAATCGTATCAAAAGCACCAAAATAAGGACTGAGAACGTCCGGGTAGTTGTTTTGGTGAAGAAATGGATAATTGGAGTCCACGAAGCGCTTTTGCACCAAAAGGTTTTCTTTTTTGGGCGCAGTCAGGTAAAAATCGAAATAAAGGTAATTCCTGTTGAAAAAGTAATTGTACGACTGGTCATAAAAGTACCGGGACTTGTTGGCGGTGAGGTTGTTTTCCAGTTCCGCGGTTGACTTCTCAATCAGGTTTGGAAACAGGTTGAAAACCAACAAATAGCAGTAGCAAAGCACGGAAAGTACGATTCCACCATTGAACCCGAGGGGAATCCATCGCCCGAGCGAAAGCAGGCCGAAGACACCCCCAAATACCAGAAATACTGCAGCTGAGTTCAAAAGATTCAGTTCACCGGAAGCTTTTACTGTGGTGACGATGTCCTCAACTGAGTATGCGTACAGATCGTCGCCAAGGGGAAGCAGCATTTTGGAAAAATAGAAAATCAAGCCGCCCTGAAGTATAACGAGGATCGTGGTGAGAATCTTGTTGACGGTTTTCGTGGCCCGGGGGAATACCAAACCAATACTGGTCTGGAGTATCAGCAGGAATCCCAACATGTAAAATGCCCATTCGAGATCGAACAACAATCCCTTTGCAAGAATTTTCACCCGGTCAAAGGAAAGGTCATGCATGCTGAAAATAAACTGCACTTCCGCCAGTCTCAACAGGACGATCAGCAACAGAAACGGGATGCCCAATTTCCAAAACTGTACAACCGACTGTTTGAGATTAAATATTAAATTTGACTGAATTTTTGTTTGGGAGGCCATAGGGTGATTTAGCCTAAAAGTTTGCAATCCAAACAACAATACAAAGCATTTTTTTTGGATTTTCCTATCTTGCCGCGATAAACTATCACTATGGACAACAAGCGTTTTCTACTCAAGGAGCTTTTTACCAATATTTCCACCACAGGGGCAATCACATTCAGCTCCAAGTCATTGGTTAACAAAATGTTGTCCTATGCGGATTTCCGTGGGAAGAAGGTCATTGTCGAGCTTGGAGGAGGTGACGGAAGCATTACGAAAGGTATTGTGGACCGCATGGATGCGGATGCCAAGCTGTTGGTTTTTGAGATCAACAAGGCTTTTTGCGAAAATTTGAAAAAGAAGTTTCCTGGCCCAAATGTGTACATAATCGCAGACTCGGCAGAAAACATGGACCGATATCTCGACGGGAAAAAGGCAGACTTGATTTTGTCCTCTCTGCCGCTTACCCTTATCAACAAAGAATCCCGCGAGGACATCTATCGCAAAAGTAAGGCCTCGATCCAAGACGGGGGAAAACTCATCCAAATCTGCTATTCCTATCCGCTCAAATACCAATTTGCGAGGTATTTCAATACGATCAAAAGCCACCTCAGCATCAAAAACTTCCCGCCGACTTTTATCTTGGTTTGCCAGTAACGGTCTTTACCAAGTATGATGTACCAAGCACCAAGTATTGGGAAATGGATGACTGGAGAAGTGGAGGGTTGAAAATTTGAAAATTGGGTAAACTTGCTGTAGGCCTGTGCTGTTCTCCAAGTCAACCAACAACAAAATAACCATTCCCTAATACCATCCCCCTTGCAATCCGATATCCTTTCCCTAGCAATCTTGGAGATGTGCCGCATGCGTCGTGGGAGCAATTTTTGCCCCTCGGAAGTGGTGCGTTGGATGTATCCGCAAGATTGGAGGCACTTCATGGAAGATGTGCGAATCAGCATGATGGATTTGTACCGACAAGGAAAAATTGTGGTCACCCAAGGTGGAATTCCAGTTGGATTAGAGGAAATGCCCAAGGGTCCCGTGAGAATTCAGGGGTTTTCGGAAACCTGAAACAGTCATATTTGGTTGTATTCCAAAAAACATCTCAACGTGAAGTACCTGCTTTTGCTTTTTACCATCCTCTCATCCGCGGCCTGTGGACAGACCGCATCCAACCAATCCAAGAATATGAAAGAATTACCAACTACCGCGGTCCAAGTACCGGCGGGCTTGGAAGTGGCGACGCTTGGTGGCGGCTGCTTTTGGTGCACCGAGGCCATCTACCAAGACCTCAACGGCGTTCAAAAAGTGCTTTCCGGGTATTCCGGGGGTCATGTTGCCAATCCGACCTACAAGCAAGTCACGACCGGCACGACGGGACATGCCGAAGTGATTCAGGTTTTGTTCGATCCCAAGGTGATCACCTATGCGGAGATCTTGGAAATCTTCTGGGAAACCCATGATCCAACCACACTTAACCGTCAGGGTAATGACGTCGGCCCGCAGTACCGTTCGGCAGTGTTCTACCACAATCCTGACCAAAAGAGCCAAGCGGAATTCTACAAGAAAAAACTGGATGAATCCGGTGCTTTTGTGAGGCCAATCGTCACGGAAATCACTGCATTTACAAACTTCTATGTGGCGGAGGATTACCACCAAAACTACTACAAGGAAAACGGCTCCCAACCTTATTGCTCCTTTGTGATACGCCCAAAGGTCGAAAAATTCAAAAAGGCCTTCGCGGAAAAGCTGAAATAATTGGAATCCTTGGGCTCCCGATTTAGATTTGTTTAAAATTTCAAAGCCATGAAGAAGATATTGATTGCATTCCTCGCAGGCGCCTCGCTTACTTGGTCATGTTCACAAAAGGCCCCTGAAATCATGGTGGAAACTGTTGCGGAGGGAGAGGTGCCCACAGGTGTTTTTGGAGAGGCCATATCCGAAGCCGGCGCGCTTTCCTTAGACCAGTTGGTAAGCCATCTCGAGTCAAACGGTGAGTTCGAAGGGAAGATCGTAGGCGAAATCAAGGACGTCTGCTCCAAGAAAGGTTGTTGGATGACCATCGACCTGCCAAATGGAGAGACGATGCGGGTGACTTTCAAAGATTATGGCTTCTTCGTTCCGAAGAATTCCCAGGGATTCCCGGTAATTATCGAGGGTGTGGCGACCAAGACGGTTACCGATGTAGAGACACTCAGACATTATGCAGAGGATGGCGGCAAATCCAAAGAGGAAGTGGAGGCCATCACCGAGCCAAAATTGGAATATGCGTTTGAGGCAGTTGGCGTGATTATCAAGCCGGATGCAGCGTCATAAACTGACATATGCTTTTCAAAAACCTTCGGGGCCGCATGGGTCACGGAGGTTTTATATTTTTTTGGTGGCCTTTGGGTCTATTTGCGTTTTCCTGCATTCCTGTCGTCACGATGCCCCACAAGCCGAAAACACTGTGGTTCGCACTGCGGAGCAAAATGCACCTTTGGCAGTGTTGATGCGCGAGATGTATTTGGATATGGAAGAGATCAAAGGAAGGGTCCTAGACAAGGAGAAACTCGGCGCCTATCTGGAAAAACACCGTGCGATGCTAACCGCCGAAGCGACTGACCCAAAGGTCCGCGATAGCAGTTTCAACCTCATGGCCAATGCCTACCTCCTGCATTTGGAAAGATTGGAGCAATCGACCGAGGAGGAATTGCTGAATAATTTCCAAGCGTTGCAACAATCCTGCATCGCATGCCATCAACAAAAATGCCCCGGTCCGCTCAAAAAAATCAACGCGCTTAAAGTCAATTAAAATGGCAATTGCATTGGACAACCTTCGCGTGGGAAGGATTTACCTACTCACCAATATGGGTGAAAAACGCCGCATCGAGATACTTGCCCGACTTTCCGGCAATAATTTCCGCGTCAAGGATCTCGACACTACTGAAGTCTATACCATCGAGGAACTTCTCCGCTGGGGTCGCGGCAAAGACTATGATTTGGATGAATGGTGGGAGGAGTGAGGGGGATTGTCTTTCCCGTACTTCTTTCTGAAAGAAAATCCAAATCAGTGAAAGTATCCCCCTCATGCCCGAAATGGCATTTTCAATGGTGCTTCCCCGGCTTATACCCACCCGGCTCATAGATAATTCGTAGGAACGAACTTAGCCCTTGTTGCTCGCGGTTCAGGGGGATTCCTGTGACAATACCGACAAGGAGATTTTCCGCCAAGCCAACCCGCATTTGTGGCCTTAAGATACTGAACAGTCTTCCATCAGCAATTTCTTGGTTGATTTCCATACCCACAAAGTTGCGGGTGCCTGAGATCATGTAGTGGAAATTGGTATTGATTTCATAAGCCATATGGGCGCTGGAGCCAAACTCTTTCACAATTCTTGGCCCTGTGTAAATCAATGTATGGTAGTTGCGCCCCCAGCGCTTGGCTGCAATCAGAAAGGGATTGAAGAGATTTCCCTTGAAGAATTCTCCCTGACCCATTTTGTCCAAATCGACCAATTCAAACTCATGGATATATCCCAAGGCAAGGGTGGATTTGGCTTTTTCCGAAACCAGAAAAGACCACTGGGCTGCGAGTTTTAGGGATTCGATACGGTTGGAGGGCTTGGTGATGTCGCGTGCGGCACCGTTTTGCCGTGAGTAAATCGTCACGGGAATTTCCACTTCCAACCCCAATCGGTCGATCACCGCCCACTCGTATTCAATTAAGGCTTCGTATTCATCAAAACTTCGCTTGTCGGACATTCCGACGCCTACGTTCCATTCTTTTTCGCCTTTTCTCGCGCCCAAGTCGCGAATCAGGTCGATGTACAGTGGTTCTGCATGAAGCACCTTTGGCTTCTCTGCACTTTTCGGATTTTCAAATTCCTGGATAAACAGGCTGTCCGAAACAATTCTTTCCTGCTTGGCGCTATCCAGCTCGACCTCTTGCGCAACGGAAATGAGGGGTGCGGACAATAACAAAATTGCCCATAAGTATAGTCTAGTCATGTTGATTACTTATTAAGAAGAAAATGGATTAGGTGTAAAGCAAATTGGAAGGAACTTCCTGTCTGCATGTCAAACAAAAAAATTGTTTTTGGGTGGAGGCGATATCCTTGCCAAATCAATAGGATCGAGGTCATTTGGCGATACAGGGACTGTTGATTCGCCTGTTTGAATCGTCCAAGTGGGTCCCTGAGTCTTGACAATTTGATAAAATACCTTCAAATCTTTGATCTTTCGCTTTTGCTCAGGAACCTCGGTATCCGGGATCGTATCCTCAGCCATGTCCATCACATACTCGAAGAGCAGTTCGGAAACGGAGTCTATCGGGTCCGCATGGATTTCATAAATCGAGTTCGATGCCGAGGTTTGGTAAAAGTTGGCAGATAGGTTGATGAAATTGAGTAGCATCATCCAACTGACTACTTGAATCCACCTATCCTTATTTTTTCCAAAGCGCATGCCCAAAATTATAAATAATTGATTTTTCAAAGTTGATTTTCCAGAGATAAACCACGCTAGGGCCGTGATAAAGGTTACAGTCCCTTGATGCATTTTGGCTATCTTCGCAGGCAAGAAAAAAAACAGCTTAATGAAAACCAGGAGTCTAGGCGCCGCAATTGCTCAAGGGAAATGCCCACAATGCAGGGAGGGTAATATATTCCCGACCTCATTGTACAGTTATCAAAAATTGACGGTTGTAAACCATCATTGTGACAAATGCGGTGCAAATTTCAACCCTGAGCCTGATTTTTACATGGGGGCGATGTTTGTAAGCTATGCTTTTTCTGTCGCCCTGGTCGTCACGGTCCTGGTTGCGCTCAACGTCCTAATGGAGAGGCCACCGTTTTGGATGTATGTAGCCGTTATTGTCGGTGCCAATGTGCTCCTGCTGCCCCTATTGCTGCGGTATTCGAAGATTTTGTACCTGTACGGCGTGGGCAAATTGAAATACAATCCCAAGACTACATCCAAAAAATAAATCCGGGTTTCCCCGGATTTTGTATTGTGTGATTTAGGCCATCAGTAGCGAAGCATCCGCGCCACAGGTTTGGAGCATGAAATTGTGTAGCTCAAAGTTTTTCATAAATCCTTTCAGGTTTTCGGAGCCGGGGCCAAACATTGCGAGCTCGACATAGTCGGCGGTATGGTTGGAACCTGCCCAATAAATTCCAGTCTGTTTGGATTGCATGGCAGCAAGAGGCATGAAAGGCAGGTTTTGCGGATTATACATGCCATCCGAACCTACTTTGTAGCTCGCCAAGATTGCGGCGGCATCTTCCTCTTTCAGAACGATATTTTGGTGGCTCTCCAAGAGCTCGATCACTTGGGAATTGCTGAAACCCGGTTTGATCTGGTTCAAAATCCATTCATTGGAAGCCTTCACGGCGTACATTTTTTCAAAATTCCTGTTGGCCTGGCCACTGTAAAAGAGACCCGGATTGCTGTTGCCATGGTCTGTCGTGATGATGACAAGCGTGTTTTTGTCCTTTTGGGCAAAATCCATCGCGACTCCCACCGCCATGTCAAAGTCGATTTGGTCATACAATAAGGCGGGGGCATCGTTGCCATGTGCCGCCCAATCCACCTTACCGCCTTCGACTTGCATCACAAATCCCTTTTGGTTTTTGCTAAGGACTTCAATGGCTTTTTGTGTCATTTCGGCCAAGCTGGGGACTTTTTCGCGCAATTCGGGATTGTTGACCCGATCGATGGCATAGGGGAGACCATCGCCTGCAAAGAGACCCATGATCGGTTTGTCACCTTTTGTCTTCATCATTTCAGACTTTGTCCTCACCAAGTCGAATCCAGTCTGTTGATATGCTTGTATCAGATCTCTTTGGTCTTCCCGCTTTTTTGGATCAAAGAAATTTAGCCCGCCTCCCATCATCACGTCAAACCGCAACTTCAGATAGTCGACCGCGATGTCAGCCATGGAATTTCGGCTGTTGTTGTTGACGCAAAAGGAGGCCGGCGTCGCATGGGTAATTTGTACTGAAGTCACACAGCCTACGGATTTTCCCATGGTTTTGAACTTTTGAAGGATCGGGACGGGTTTTTCACCATTTGGGCCGACATTAAGCGATCCGTTTTTGACCCGCATACCACCGCCCCAAGCTGAGCCCGCCGCAGCCGAATCTGTTACAAAGGAACTTGCTGATGCCGTGTCCATCAGGGCTCTTTTTACCAGGTTCTTTTCATACAGATCGATCCATTGACTGGGTTTTCCTTCTTTGTGGCGCAACAGGATGTCGGCCATATTGAGCGTGCCCGAACTCATCCCGTCACTGACCAAAAAGATGATGTTTTTGGCTTGGGCCGCGTTGGTGGAAAATTCTTTCCCCCAAGCTGAGGCGGAACCAAGCGCTCCCAGCCCAAGGGTGGTCAAAAAACCATTTCTGAAAAATTCTCTTCTTTTCATATCCGTTGGAAATTTGCTTTCTATGATTTGACGGAAAAATACCTTTTCCCTCGATTGAAACATCAAAGTATGGATTAGCTTTTTGTTATCATTGGAAAAATAAACCAAATCAGCTCTTTGCGGTTTCAATGGCATGAAAAAGCTACTTAGATATCTGTTGACCCTGTTTTTTATTGTCGCGGGAGTCAATCATTTCATAAATCCACAGTTTTATCTCCCGCTGATTCCACCCTATTTTCCTTTTCCCGAATCCATCAATGTCGTTGCAGGAATCGTCGAAATTTTGTTCGGCTTCGGTTTATTGTTGGAGAAAACCAGAAAAGCCGCTGCTTGGGGAATTGTACTTTTGTTGGTCGCGTTCATCCCCTCGCATGTGTATTTTATCCAAATTGGATCTTGTGTGCCTGATGGACTTTGCGTACCGGCTTGGGTGGGCTGGGTTCGGTTGGTGATTATCCATCCGATTTTGTTTGCTTGGGCGTATTTTTGCACCAAAAACTAATTGACAATGGCGAAAAATGTATTCGGAGAGGACTTGATCACCTGCAGTGAGGCACCCCTGACGGGATATTACAGGAATGGATGCTGCGAAACAGGCCCAGAGGATTTGGGTACCCATACGGTCTGCGCGGTAATGACCGAGGAATTCCTATTATTCAGCAGGTCGCGTGGCAATGACTTGATCACGCCAAGGCCGGAGTGGGCATTTCCGGGATTAAATCCGGGTGATAGGTGGTGTCTTTGTGCCTCACGATGGATCGAAGCCTATCAAGCTGGTGTCGCACCATTTATTATTTTGGAAGCTACCCATGAAAAAACATTGGAATGGATACCGCTCGGGGAACTCGTAAAATTTGCCTGGCGTGCAGAAGAAAAATCGGATTCCGCTACTTGATGAATGGAGAATGTGATTCGAGACTTTTTGAACTCCCATCCCGGAAGTAAACTACCAAGCGGGTATTGATTTGGCTTTTTTGTTTGGGTCGTTCCCGCAGTTTGAGGCTGAGGTATTGGTTCATCCGCTTGAAATCCCTGAACCTGTTTAAGGTCGTTCCGTCTTGTAGCTCAAAAAGATAAGAAACTTCTGTTCCTGTGCTGAGTCCATTGAATGGCGAAGTCAGGTAAAGCTCGATATTTGAAACATTCTGAACGTGGTAAAGCATGGGGCATGCGCCAGGATAAGTCCGCTCATAGGCATTTGTATTGGCGTTTAGATTGGTGAATCCAAACTCTGCCGTCAACAAAAAATCGGCATAACTGACTGTGTCCGTTTGCCTGGAGTAGCGTTGGTTGATATAAGGGCTATAAAATACCTGATGGATGCTGTCAAGCTCAGCTAGGGCAGGGTAGGGGCACCCCAAGCCATCTTCGGGATCGGAAACACAACTTATGTTGCTGATCTGCAGAACGAGCAACGCCAGTACAAAAATCCATCCTGAATTGTGATTCTTTTTTACCATACTCGGTAGCCTGGGCAGGTGAACATGTCCGAAAGCCTACCGAAAGTTAGCAGAATATCTGAAAAATGGAATTTTTGGCGCATGAACTTGTGCTTCTGTCCGGCTTATTTTCTGACCTGTCCGTTTCCCCGGATCACCCATTTGTAGCTGTTGAGTTCATTCAGGGCCATTGGGCCCCGCGCGTGCAGTTTTTGGGTACTTATGCCGATCTCTGCCCCCAGTCCAAATTGGTTGCCATCGGTGAATCCCGTGGAAGCATTGGCGTAAACGGCAGCAGCATCGACTTGCTGGAGAAAAGTATCTATATGTGCTTGATTTTCGGAAATAATTGCCTCGCTGTGCTGGGAGCTGTATTTGGAAATGTGGTCCAAGGCTTCCTGCAGATTGGCTACGGTTTTGATGGACATTTTCAGGGAAAGAAACTCCGTTCCGAAATGGTCCGGTGTTGCTGGCTGTATCAATGGGTTTTTTGGCAAATGGGCAAATGACTCCCCATCGGCAAAGATTTCCACTCCAGCCCTAAGCAATGGCTCTACCATCTCATTGAGCTCTGCCAGACGACTTTGGTGTACAATCAAGCAATCCAAACTGTTGCAGACACTGGGACGGCGGGTTTTGGCGTTGAATACGATCGCTTTCGCTTTTTCCAGATCCCCGCTTTCGTCAAAGTAGGTATGTACAATTCCAGCGCCTGTTTCGATGACGGGGACTTTGGAATGTGCCCGCACAAAATCTATCAATCCTTGGCTTCCTCTTGGAATAATCACATCTACCAGCCCGACAGCTTCCATCAACGCCTGCGCTGCTTCACGTCCAGCAGGCAATAGCTGGAAGGCTTTGACAGGAAGCTTGTTTTTTGCCAAGGCGTTGTGAATCACGCCCATGATCGCTGCATTCGAATGTTGGGCGTCTGTACCACCTTTGAGCACCAGGCCGTTGCCGGATTTCAATGCGAGGGAGAAGACGTCAAAAGTCACGTTTGGCCTGGCTTCGTAAATGATGCCAATCACACCCAAGGGAACGGAAATCTTCTGAAGATGCAATCCATTTTCCAAATGCTTTTCTTCCAAAATCCGGTGCAAGGGGGAAAGCAAAGAGCTGACTTGTTTGATTTCTTGGCAAATACCTGCCAATCGTTCCATGGAAAGCAAGAGTCTGTCGTACCTGGGATCTGCAGGGTCCATCGCCGTCAAATCCTGTTGGTTGGCGGCGAGGATTTCTGCACTATGTGCCATTGTGAGCTCTACCAAATCCGAGAGCGTGGCCTGAATCTGAGGCTCACTGATAGCCAAAAGTTGCCTGCTGGCCTTTCGGACTTCGGCAAATCTGTAGGTCAAGTCATGCATTTTGGATCAGGTAAAGGTAATCGTAGTGGATAAATGGCTTTTGGTTTTTGAGGCCGATGCGTTCTTGTATGAGGAAGGACGCATATTCTGCCTTTCCCAAACCGAGTTTTTTGCCTTTTTCATCAAGGATCAAGATGATATCGCCTTTGGAAAACTCCCCTTTCACCTGAATAATTCCAACAGGTAAAAGACTGCTTATTTTTTCGGAAAAAAGAGCAAGCCTTGCACCATCGTTTACGGTCACTTCACCTTTGAAGTATTGGTCTCCGTGTGCCAACCATTTTTTTGGACTGTGTTTGGAGGATTTCGGTTCAAAGAAGGTTGAGGGTGCCTTTTCCTCCCAAATATCCAAGAGAATATTGTCCCGCTTGCCGTTGGCAATCCAGACTCTGATCCCCAAGTCTGCGGCTTTTCTCGCCATGGAAGATTTGGTCAACATTCCGCCACGGCCAAATGAGGACTTCACTGGGCTGATAAACTGACCGATATCTTCCAGCCTGGATCCAATAATCGGTATCAACTTCGAATTGGGTTCGCTGGGAGGACCATCGTAAATGCCGTCGACGTTGCTCAGAATCATCAAACTGTCCGCATTGATCATGGAGGATGTGAGGGAAGCCAATTCATCGTTATCCGTAAACATCAACTCCGTGATTGCTACCGTATCGTTTTCATTGACAATGGGGATAATTCCCTGCTGCAAAAGGCCAAGGATACAGTTTCGCATGTTGAGGTAATGCCGTCGGTCCCTGAAGTCTTCCTTTGTGACCAAAATCTGGCTTACGGCCAAATGGTGCTGCGCAAAGAGCGTCTTGTATGTATGGATCAGTTCGACTTGACCAACCGATGCCCATATTTGCTTCTTAAGCACGGCTTCGGTTTTTTCATGGAGTTGGATTTCCTTTCTACCGAAAGCCACCGCGCCTGACGATACCAACACAATCTTGATGCCCTTAGCCTTCAGTTCCGCAACCTGTCTGGCTATCGACTCCATCCTGGCAAGGTCGGGTTTCCCCTCAGGATTGGTCAGGACATTAGATCCGATCTTGACCACCAATAATTTTGGAAAATGAGACATTTTGCAATGATTGTTGAATATTCCCCACAATATTAGCCCAAAAGGCACTTTGATTTTAAAAAATGACAAATATTATTGCTGACTCCAAAATTGAGTAAACAAAAAAAGAATGCAGGCTGGCTGCATTCTTTTCATATATCGGTGTTGGTTGCCTTTATTGTAACACCAACTTTTTGCTGACCAATTGGTGGTTGTTTTTGATGCGGATGAGATAAAGGCCTTTTGGCAAATGGCTAAGGTCCACTTCAAACAATCGGCCGTTTACATCTGCGAAGGACATCATTTCCTGCCCCTGCTGATTGATGATGGTGATCTCAGCTTGTTCGAGGTTTGCATTTTCGGAGAATACTTTGACCTGTCCGGAAGATGGGTTTGGATAGACATTATAGGAATTCATTTCCAAGGCCGCCGCCGTCAACGTCACGCCCACGACGCGGAATGTCTGGCTTTTTCCGTCAAGATCGGTCTGGGTGATTCTGTAAAACTGACGGCCAAAGATTGGTTTCTCGTCAATGAATTCATAGGATTCGATTTGGTTGGAGTTTCCAACGCCCGGCACGATACCGATGGCTGACCATGTTTTCCCATCCAAGGACCTTTCTACGGTGAAATAGGCATTGTTTTCCTCAGATGCAGTCGACCAAGTCACACGTACCTGTTGGTTTTCAAGTGCGACAGCGCCGAAGGATAGCAATTCCACAGGTAGGATCCTAAAGGATTGGGCGAGCGTAAAGATTGGAGGCGAAAATCCTGGGATAGGAAGATTGTTTGTCACGCTACCGGAATTATCGTCCCCGGTCAGGCCCGCTGCCTCGAGGTCTATCCACTGGGTGCCATTCCATTGGGTCACGATGAACTCGTTGAAATCAACAATCGGGCAGGTTCTGTCAGAGGACCAGGAAAGTGTAATGGTCGGTGTGACGGCACTGTTGGTCCTGTCAAATTCCCAATACTCGCACTCGTTGATCTCGCCAAGCGTCGCCTCTTTGCTGGCGCGGGGGTAACCAGCCAACTCAGGATTGGTGTGGAAATACCTACCTGTGAAATGCTGGGTATTTGCTCCGCCTAACGCCGAGGTTGTCAGTGGCGCATAGAAACCGCCATTTCCGAATGGATAGGTGAGTTGCGTATTGCCGATTCTTCTGAGACGTCCATCTACGTGACTTGCATTGCTTCCTCCGGAGACAGTGGCGGTGTTGTTAATTGTAAATAGGTTTTCATCGTTGAAAATGATACCACTGGTAAGTGTGAGTGAATTGGAAATTGTCACGGGAATATTGACAGTCAGGATGGGAGCTCCTGTGGTATTCATCTCGAGCCGGGGTATCGTGATGCCGATATCTGAGTCCAACGAGCGATTTGAACCTCCGGAGATTCTCATGGTTCCACCGCTGGCGCCGATGGTAGGTCCACCCTCCAGGGTGATATTGCCCCTATAGTCTGAGATGTTTGACCTTGCCAAACCCAACTCTCCCGTGTTCGTCCGTCTGAAAAGCGAATTCCCAGCAAATAGATCACCGCCGGCCGAATTTGCCATCCTGATCCGCCCTGTTCCAGTATTCTCCAGCACAAGGTTTCCAAAAACATTTCCGCCTTGCCAGTCATTGTTAGTCGTACCCCTTTTGATCATAGTGGTGGTGTTGCCCGGGGTTGTGCTGAAGTTATTGCCAGCGGTTACCGCAATTCCCGAGGCTGCATCGAAGGTATTGTTACCGTTAAATGTAGTACTGGTAAAGGTTATTCCGGCAGAAACAGTAGTCACCTCGAAATCTCCGAGGAACGAGCTGTTGCTTGCTGTAAAGGTATTGACGGTAAAGGATCCATTTGCGTCATTGGTTCCCTGCGTGAAATTGGATATGTTCAGGGCCGCTCCTGCGTTGAAATCAGTAGTCGTTAGTCCTCCGTTATTCAGGACATTGGTGCCTCCATTTTGTCCAAATCTGACTGTTCCAGCACCATTTAGATTATTGACGGTGATTTCGTCTTCAAAGGTATTTGTGCCATTGTAGCCGATGTCGAAGGTGTTGGTTCCGTTGTTTACGAAAAGGCTGGTGCTTAGGAAGGTATCACCTGAGGTGTTGCCCAACCGAAGAAGTCCATTGCCATTATTATAGATCGCCGCAGGACCGTGGAACGTATTGCCGCCTTGGAGTGTGAGCGTATTGTTCGTATTGTGGTTCAAAATCAGCGTTCCAAAGCTATTTCCTGCTCCCCAGGTTACGCCTCCTCCGCCATTCTTGTTGATGGTTGTAGTGTTTCCGGGAGCACTGAAGGTATTTCCGCCCGCGGCCATGGCAAGTTGGCCGGCGGCCGTGAATGTGTTGTTTCCTTCAAAACCGTTCGCATTTTGGAATGTCATGGTGCCAGTCCCGGTAGTCGTCGCTTGAAAATCCCCTCTGAAGTAAACATTGCTGAATGTGATTGTATTGGCATTGAAGCTGCCATTGGCCACATTAGTGAGTTGGGTGAAATTGTTGACCTCAAAGATATTGCAGGCCGCAAAATCCGTCGTCACCAATCCCCCATTGCGCAATTCAACCGTGCCACCGAGTTCGCCGATCCGGATTTCACCAGTTGCGTCTGTGTTGTTGATGGTAATCTGGTTTTCGAAAATGTTGGTGCCACGACGGGCGATGTCCAAATAGGCTGTCCCGTTGTTTTGGAATATGACTGGTCCATTAAAAGTGTCGCCCACAAGTTCCCCCAACCTGATGTTGTTGTTCGACTCATTGATGATCACCGTTGTTCCGTTAAAAATATTGCCGCCGTTCATTGTCAACTGCCCCGTTGAGTTGTCAGTCAGGGTCAGGTTCCCAAATCTATTTCCTGCCCCCCAGGTTACACCGCCACCTCCATTTCTTGTCATAGTTGTACTTCCACTTACCGCACTGAACCGGTTGTTGCCATTAGGCATGGCAATTTGACCTGCAGCGGTGAAAACATTGGTTCCGTTAAAGAAATTGGTGTTGTTGAAGGTAATGGCGCCCGTGGTCGTAACTTGGAAGTTGCCCAAGAATACGACATTCGAGACCGTGAAAGTGGCTGGATTGAAGATGCCGTTTGCGGATGCGGTGACTTGGGCAAAGTTGTTGATGATCAGTGTTCCAACATTAAAGTTTGTGGTAGTCAAGCCGCCCGAGGTCAGCAACGAAGTGCCAACTCCCGCCCCGAAACTCAGGTTGCTGGTCGCATTTGTATTGTTGACAGTGACTGTCGCGTTGAACGTGTTTGAACCGTTGAATGCAATCTGAAACTGGCCGGAGGAATTCTTGTTGAATGTCACCGTGGAATTGAATGTATCTCCGTTTGTGTTTGCCAACCGAAGACGGTCATTGTCATTGTTATTGATGATTGTTGGGCCGTTGAATGTATTCCCACCCTGAAGGTCATCGACGTTGCCACCGGTCTTCGTAATGGTCATGTTGCCGTTGAAAACGGTATTTTCGATGTTGTTAATGTCATTGATCGACAAGGTACCTTCCGAAATAGTGCCTCCGGTAATATTGGCATTTCTGGTTACGGTCAGTGTAAAGGTCGCAAGGTCCAGGGCACCGGCACTCATGGTTAGATCCCTGATGGTGAGATTGGAGGGCAATATTGGCTGATTGGGTGCTGCTGGGTTGTTAATGGTCACGTCGTTGCCTGCCCCGGGTATCGTGGCCGGGGTCCAGTTGGCAGCCGTGTTCCAAGCAGAACTGACACTGCCGTTCCAGGTTTGGGAGTACGCTGAAATACCAAAACAGAAAAATAAAATTGTAATGAAGAGTGAAGAGCGCATAGGTTTAACCATTCAATGGGATGATTAATCAATTGGGTGATTTTGCGGTGAATCCGGGTGGGTAGATTTCACACACAAAAAATGTGTACTCGAAAAGACTTTAATGTACTTTGTATTTTTTTGGGTGATTACATTGAAAAATAGAAATATTTCATTTAAAAAAGGTAATATATTATTGAAATAATATAATATTTGATAAATGTCAAAAAATTGATTTTTGTCAAAAACACCATGAAACGGGCGAATTTGGGTGTTTTATTATGAAAGTACATTTGAAGAAGAAGGCCATCAAAACCATTGCTTTCTTTTGAAGTAGAAGATCATGGCCACGGTAGTACCGACAAAAATGACCCAAGTGAGAAAGTAGCCATACTTCCAAGACAGCTCGGGCATAAACTGGAAATTCATTCCATAGACGCCCGCAATGAAGGTAAGCGGGATAAAAATAGTCGCAATGATGGTCAGGGTTTTCATTACCTCGTTTTGCTTGATACTCAGGCTGGACAAGAACATTTCCACCAATGTGGCAATGGATTCCCGCTGCACTTCGAGATTTTCATTGACTTCAATGATGTGCTCATAGACGTCGTTGATAAAGGGGTCAGTCTTCTTTCTCAGCAACGGACTTTCCGATTTTTTCCAATTGGAAAGTAATTCCCGCGTCGGCCAAATGATCTTCTTGAGGTGTTGGATGTCTTTGCGAAGTTGAAAGATACTCGACAGTTTTTGTTTGCTGGTATTAGCGACGATCTGATCTTCCATTTTGTCGATCATTTCTTCCTGCGTTTCGATGATTTCAAAGTACTTGTCGACGATAGAATCGATAAGTGTGTAGGCAAAATAGTCCGCCCCATACTTCCGCATCTTGCCATGTGGGTTTTCCAATCTTGTCCGGATCGGATCAAAAAAGTCATACGCGTCTTCCTGAATGGTCAGCACGTAATTCTTTCCGATGAAAATGCTGATTTGTTCTGTGGTGGGTTTTTTGGAGTGAACGTAATACACCATCTTCGATACGATGAAGATGTTGTTTTCAAATTCCTCGAATTTAGGCCTTTGATGGCAATTGAGGACATCCTCCATGGTAAGCGGGTGGATATCAAATAGCGCAGATAATTCCTTGAGTAAGTCTTCGTTTTCAAGACTGGAGACATTCAGCCAAAACTTATGGGTGCCGGTAAGGAACGGCCTGACTTCCTCAGCGGTCTTGAAGTGGTGTTTTTGAAAATAATTTTCCCCAAACTCATACAGTTCCATGCTGGAAGGTGCCTTGTGTTGGGTTTTGGCGCTCATGCTAAAATATTTTTGATTTTTTCCGGTGAAAGCGGCTTTTCGATAAATCCCTCCACGCAGGAGAAGCCTAAAGCTTTGTTTTTGTCCTGAATGTCAATCGAACTCGAGAGGACCACAATCGTATCCTTCCTGCCTTCAAATTGGTTGAGATATTGGTGCAAAAAATCCCAGCCGTTCATGACCGGCATATTGATGTCCAAAAAAATCAGGATGCTTTTGTCTGACTCCAATTGCCTAATCCGCTCGATCGCCTTCTCGGCCTCCAAGTATTCCTCGATTTTGTTTCCAATCTCGAGCTTGGCTATCAAGCGTTTGTTGATCAAATTATTGATAGGATCATCATCGATCAATAAAATGGAGGAGTAGGATTCCATGAATTGGGTAGGTCAGGTGATTGTCGCCATCAAGATTAGACCTTTAAAAATAGCAAATACTTTTTGACCTAAAAATTTGCCAAGGGATTTTTGCTGCGACCGAAAATGAAAAAGGGCCCAACGAGGGGCCCCTTTCCTGATTGTCACTTGGCTGGATTACATCATGCCACCCATGCCACCGCCACCCATTGGAGGCATAGCTGGGGAGTCGTCCTTCACGTCCGCAACCACGCACTCAGTCGTGAGCAACAATGACGCGATGGAAGATGCATTTTCCAATGCCAATCTGGTCACCTTGGTTGGGTCGATCACACCAGCTTGGAAGAGGTCTTCATACTGGTCTGTTCTAGCATTGTATCCAAAGTTCCCTTTGTTTTCCTTGATCTTGTTGATAACCACCGAACCTTCGCCACCGGCATTCTCCACGATAGTTCTCAAAGGAGACTCGATCGCAAGTCTGATGATATTGATACCGGTATCTTGGTCTTCGTTTTCACCTTTGATGTTGTCAAGTGCAGAAGCAGCTCTCACGAGGGCCACGCCACCACCTACGACCACACCTTCTTGTACGGCAGCCCTAGTAGCATGCAAAGCATCGTCCACCCTGTCCTTCTTCTCCTTCATCTCCACTTCAGTAGCGGCACCGATGTACAGGATAGCTACGCCACCTGACAGTTTTGCCAATCTTTCCTGAAGTTTCTCTCTGTCATAGTCAGAAGTGGTTTTCTCGATCTGCGCTTTGATCTCATTGATTCTGGCTTGGATATGCTCTTTTGCGCCAGCGCCATTGACGATCGTGGTGTTGTCTTTGTCAACATTGATTTTCTCGGCAGTACCGAGGTAATCAACAGTCGCATTTTCCAGTTTGTAGCCTCTCTCTTCGGAGATGACGGTACCACCGGTAAGGATCGCGATGTCTTCCAACATTGCCTTTCTTCTGTCACCGAATCCAGGAGCCTTTACCGCAGCCACTTTCAAGGCACCTCTGATTTTGTTAACTACCAAGGTAGCCAAAGCTTCGCCATCCACATCTTCAGCGATAATCAACAAAGGCTTGCCTGACTGTGCCACTGGCTCTAATACTGGAAGCAATTCCTTCATGGAAGAGATTTTCTTGTCATAGATCAAAATGAATGGTCTATCCAATTCGGCTTCCATCTTCTCTGTATTGGTCACGAAGTAGGGAGACAAGTAGCCTCTGTCAAACTGCATACCCTCTACTGTTCTTACTTCAGTTTCGGTGCCTTTTGCTTCTTCCACGGTGATGACGCCATCTTTTCCGACTTTGTCCATCGCGTCGGCGATCATCTTGCCGATCTCTTCGTCAGAGTTGGCGGAGATGGTAGCCACTTGCTGGATTTCTTTGGAAGTAGTGATTGCCTTGGAGTTGGATTTCAACTCGGCTACGATTGCTGCAACAGCTTTGTCAATGCCCCTTTTCAGATCCATTGGGTTGGCACCTGCGGCTACGTTTTTGATACCGGCGTTGAAGATAGCCTGGGTCAAAACGGTTGCAGTGGTAGTTCCGTCACCTGCATTGTCTGCTGTCTTGGAAGCTACTTCTTTCACCAATTGTGCGCCCATGTTTTCGATTGGCTCTGCCAATTCGATTTCTTTGGCAACTGTCACACCGTCTTTGGTGATCGCAGGGGCGCCAAATTTTTTGTCAATGATGACGTTTCTTCCCTTTGGACCTAGGGTTACTTTTACTGCGTCTGCAAGAGCATCCACGCCTTTTTTCAATCTGTCTCTTGCTGTGGTATCGAAAAATAGTTCTTTAGCCATTTTTTTGTTGTTTTAGGTTTTTTGATTGTTTGAAATAGATGATTTAGAGAATTGCGAAGATATCAGACTCCCGCATGATGAGGTAGTCGTGACCGTCAACGGAAAGCTCGGTGCCGGCGTATTTGCCATACAGCACGGTATCACCTACTTTTACAGTCAGTGGTTCATCTTTCTTGCCACTTCCCACTGCGATAACAGTTCCTTTTTGTGGTTTTTCTTTGGCTGTGTCTGGAATGAACAAGCCGGAAGCGGTTTTCTCTTCGGCGGCAGCAGGTTCTACCAAGACCCTGTCTGCAAGAGGTTTGATGTGCACTTTTGACATGATTATTAAAACGTTTAGGGTTTAAAAACAAATTCTTACATCCCCCCATTCCCATTTTTCGTGCCAATCAACTTGTCCGCTTTACAACTGACATTAAGTCCTGACAATCCGCCAAAAAACGCCATTGGGCAAGGAAACGCCTGATTTGGCACTGCCAATTTTGCCACGGCCCCTTGTAAATTTTGTCAGTTTTACTTAGCTTTTCACAAAGTATGTCGGTATGAAAAGTCTATCAGAAAACTGGATTACGGAAGGTTGGATCGATTTCGAATATAAAAAGTACCTTCTGTTGGCTTATCTTCAGCATGTCGGCGCCCAATTCAGAGAAGTGAAATTGTACCCACCTCTGGCCGAGCTTATTCACCACTATTCGAAGCTGAAGATTTTTGAACAAAACCGGGAACAGATCAAATCCGCGTTCCCCAAACTCCTCCAAGGTCCGGATTCCAAGGAGTTCAAGTTGAATTACAAACCTTTAGTGATCGACGACGAGGTCATGAAGCAGCTGGAGGAGATTGTTGCATTTTCTTTGCCCCAACTTCAGAAACACATTGAAGAGGGAAAAACAATCTACGATCTTTTGGAACAGGAAATGAAAATCGAGCCGATCGGCTTATCTCCCCTCTACCAAAAGGAAGGCTATGTCATGCTGTCCTACGAAAAATCTAAGGACGTGTACGTGTACCGCTACAAGGTGAATCTGTTCCAAAACAGTGTGGACCAATTCAAGGGGATCATGATGCAACTGATCAATCGGGTGAGAAGAACCCTGGCACATACCCTCGAACACATCAAGTTGGACCTGATCAAAACTTACAAGGAATTGCCAAACCCTGCCACCTACAGCATCTACAGTCAAAAGCAGATACCCTTGGAGGAAAGCTTTGTTCCCATCAGTAAACGCCTGCTGCTCAAAGTCGTAGATTGAGAGAAGTAATAACAAAAAAAAAGGCCTGAATTTCAGGCCTTTTATATTTTTCTGTCGCTTATTGGTTTTCAGAACCAGTGGTATCTGTCGCTGTTTCCGGCTGTGGCGTCGATGGTAGGAGGCTTTCTGATTCTCCGCCAAAAGAAGGCGTCACTTGTTTTTTGGCGCTTTCGATGTTTGGTGAACTGGATTGTGAAACGTCCGATGAAGAATAGAAGGCCGCCGAAGAAAGGGAAAGCACCAAGATGGCGATCGCCAACACCCAGGTGGATTTTTCAAGGATATTGCCTGTTTTGGTTACGCCCATCAATTGGGTAGCATTGCCCCCAAATGCCGCACCAACACCGCCTTTGGAGTCCTGCGCGAGGATCACCAACACCAACAAAACCGCCAAAACAACAATTAAACTGATTAGAAAGGTAAACATATGCTTGAATTATAATTCTGATTCCTTGATTAAGTCCGCAAAGTAATTGCTTTTTTCTGGAAACTTCACCATCAACTTTTGATAAATTTCTTTTGCCTTTTGCTTCTTGCCTTGCTTTACAAGCAGCTTCGCATAGGATTCCGACAAAAGGCTGGGGTTCAATTGGGTGCTTTTTTCGGACAGGTCGGTCTGTTTGTTGAAGTCCTCGATTTCCCGAATCGTGGCGAGCTTGATTTCCTTTTTGCTGAAGGCCTTGATGATGTCGATCTGCTCTTTCTTCTTCTCATCGAGGATTTCCTTCTTTTCCTTGCGCTTGATCGTTTCGATCAAATCCTCCGCCCTGTGATGCTCTTTGTGTTTCTTCTTTTTGGTGGGAAGCTCAGCGGGATTTTCAACCGGCGTCTCTGGTTTTCCCTGCAGATTTTCACCGAGTTGCTTGAGGATTTTTGCCCTTTCTTCGGGGTCAGCCTGCTTGGTCGGCTGTGGTCGGAGGGATTTTTCAAAATCCGCCAAATCGACCAAACGCTTGTTGCTCATTTGTTTTTGGGAAAATCCCGCCTCGAAATTCTCCTCCAATTTTGTTTTCAAAAACTGCAACGGGGCCTCTGATTCAATCATCGTCTTCATCCAAGCCCTGTCTGGACTGGTGACTGCAGCCCAATGCAGGAATTCCTTGGTATTGCCCTTTGACTTTTCGTATTCAAACCGCGCCAACAATACCTTGGGGATTTGGAAAAAGGGAAAGGTCTCATGCAACTTCAGCAGTTGGATGACTTCATCCTTCTGAAGCTGATGGGACTGCTGCAATATGGAAACGATCTGTTGGGTGTTCACTTTAGTTGGGTTTGAAAAACACCAAGTTAGCCATTTTTACCAATTGGCCACCGTGGCCGTGAAGATGTCCTGGATGATATTTTCGAAAATTTCTTGGATCAACACGTTTTCCACCTGTAGAATGGAGGTATTCCTCGGATCGTAATCCTTCCAAAAGGAGAAAGTTCGCTTCACATTCTCCTCTTCATTGACGGTGTTGATGTACTCGACCTCGATCCCGATCGTCAAGCGCATCTGTCCAGCCCTGTCGGGAAGGTTGGGGTCAGTCGTGGATACGGTGGCTTGGGGTGTGATCGCATATTGCTTGATCGCACCGGAAAACTGGAGGTCACCGTTGGTGCGAATCAGCTCTAGATTGGTGTTTCTTTGGTAAAACTCCTTCAATGCTTCCGTAAAGCGCTGCTCCATGTTGGCAGGGCCACCGCCGGAGTCGTTGAAGAAATTCTCCACCGAAAAGGTCTTCGTCAACTCATAGTTGATATTGGTTCCCGTGAAGCTGTAATTGACCGCGCAGGACGGTAACAGCATCACCGCCGCAAAAAAACAAAAGGACAAGCACAGGGATTTTTTACTCGATATCATACTGCTTGATTTTTCTGTACAATGTCCGCTCTGAGATTCCAAGGTCGCTCGCGGCATATTTTCTTTTGTTGTTGTGTTTTCTAAGCGCTTTCAGGATCATTTCCTTTTCCTTGCGCTCTAGCGAGAGCGAGTTGTCGTCCTCTTCGTGCACGATATCTTCGATTGCCTCGGAATCGTAGTCCTCCAATTCATCCTTGGCGGATGGATGGTCAATCACCATCGGCACACCTACAGGGGCAGCGGGACGTTTTTCTTCAAAGGCAGGCGTACTGTCCATGCCTTCGAAGAGATTTTGGTGCTTGTTGATCAGGTTGGCGTTGAGGCCGCCCGCTTGGTAGCTTTCAAGGACAAGTTTCTTGAGATCGTTCATGTCCTTTTTCATATCAAAAAGGACCTTGTAGAGTATTTCCCTTTCCGAAAAATCGGAGAAATCCTGACCCGACCCATGTCCTGCAGTCAATACGGGAAGTTGGCTGCGTTCGTTGGGCAGGTATTTGGAAAGAGTCGCTGCATCCACCTCCCGCTCATATTCCAGGAGCGAAATCTGCTCTGCAATGTTCTTAAGCTGCCGGATATTACCTGGAAAGGGAAACCGCATCAGCAACCGCTTGGCATCCTCGTCCAAGCTGATGGGTTTTACTTTATATCTCTCCGAAAAGTCGGTCGTGAATTTCCTGAACAAAAGGACAATGTCTTCTCCCCGTTCCCGCAAAGGCGGCACGAAAAGCGGCACGGTATTGAGACGGTAGTAAAGGTCTTCCCTGAATTTGCCTTTTTCCACGGCTTTGATCAGGTTGATGTTGGTCGCGGCAATCACGCGGACATTGGTCTTGAGTACTTTGGAGGAACCCACACGGATGAATTCGCCGTTTTCCAACACCCGCAACAACCTCGCTTGGGTACCCAGAGGCATTTCCCCAATCTCGTCCAAGAAAATGGAACCACCATCGGTCACTTCAAAGTATCCTTTTCGGGCTTCATGGGCACCGGTAAAGGAACCCTTCTCATGGCCAAACAATTCGGAATCGATCGTACCCTCAGGAATCGCACCGCAGTTGATCGCGATAAACTTGCCGTGCTTGCGGAGACTGAGGGAGTGGATGATTTTGGAAAAAGACTCCTTGCCACTGCCACTTTCCCCGGTAATCAATACGGTCATATCGGTAGGGGCGGCCTGCATGGCTACCTGAATGGCGTGGTTCAGCAAGGGGCTGTTGCCGATGATGCCGAATCGTTGCTTGATGCTTTGTATTTCTGCGTTTGAGATCATTTTGGGATAGCAAAAATGTTAGGATACGACTTCCCCAAACAAGGTGGCGGCAGAGCAATCGGTGATCTTGACCTTGACGTAATCACCTTTTTTGTGTGTGCCGGCCGGAATGATGACGACCTTGTTGGCCGAATTGCGTCCCTTAAGCTGCGCCTCGGAGCGTTTGGATGTGCCCTCGATGAGGATTTCCTGCACTTTGCCTACATCCAACTTGTTGCGCTGCAGGGAAAGCGCGGTTTGCTTCTCTATGATCTCGGCCAACCTTCTTTTCTTCACGTCGAGCGGAATGTCATCGACAAATTTTTTTGCCGCCAATGTCCCCGGACGCTCCGAATAGAAGAACATGTAGGAGAAATCGTATTGCACTATGTCCATCAGGCTGAGCGTATCTCGGTGTTCTTCTTCCGTCTCGGTACAAAAACCTGCAATCATATCGGAAGAAATCCCGCATTCATCGCCAAGAATCTCCCGAATGGCACGGACCCTGTCGAGGTACCATTCCCGGTCATAGGTACGGTTCATCAGTTCCAATATCCTTGAATTTCCACTTTGAACAGGCAGGTGGATGTATTTGCAGATGTTGTCGTACCGCTTCATCGTGTGGAGGACTTCATCGGTTATGTCTTTGGGGTGTGAAGTGGAAAAACGCACCCGCAGCAAAGGACTTACCTGCGCCACCATTTCCAACAAATGGGCGAAATTGACCACCGTGGAGACTTCATCCTCCTTTTTATTGAGGCGGGCTTTGTTGTTTTCTTCGGGGGACCACTTGTAAGAGTCCACGTTTTGCCCGAGCAGTGTCACTTCCCGATAGCCTGCGGCAAACAGTTCCTGTGCTTCCTTTACAATGGAATGCGGGTCACGGCTTCTTTCCCTTCCTCTCGTGAATGGTACCACGCAAAAGGAACACATATTGTCACAGCCGCGCATGATGGATATAAACGCCGTCACTCCATTGGAATTGAGGCGGACAGGGGAGATGTCGGCATATGTTTCTTCTCTGGAAAGAAATGTATTGATGCCCTTTTCACCGTCTTCCGCAGCTGCTACAAGGTTGGGAAGGTCACGGTACGCATCTGGACCGACCACCACGTCCACGATTTTTTCTTCCTCGAGCAATTTGTCCTTGAGGCGCTCCGCCATGCAGCCGAGGACCCCTATGGTCATTTCGGGCTTTTGGCGCTTGAGGGCGTTGAAATGGGTAAGCCGGTTGCGGACGGTCTGCTCTGCTTTTTCACGGATGGAGCAGGTATTGAGGAAAATCACGTCTGCTTTTTCGACATCCGATGTGGTGTCAAACCCGTTTTCCTTCATGATGGAAGCCACGATCTCCGAATCGGAGAAGTTCATCTGACAACCGTAGGATTCGATGTAGAGTTTTTTTGACTTGCCGGTATTCTCGTCTTGGGTGGTTTTGTAATCGCATGCCTGCGCCTCTTCCGGTGCGATCAAGTCTATGTCTTTGATGATGTTTTCCATGAATCAATTTCCAATCAGGATGCGAAATTAAGAAAATGCGGACAAAATGACAGTGTTTTTGTGGAATATGGGGGCAATTGTACCTCTGAAGGTTTTGTGCGGTTATTCCTTTCAATCAAATCAAAATGAAAGACGATGCTACCGGAAAAGAAGCAGAAGAAAACAAAAGATAAAAAAAAGCCCCCGAATCGTTCCGGGGGCTTTGCCTTATTTTTTCAGGAAATCGTGCTCAATGATCAACCGTCCAGCCCGCGGATGGGCATCAAGGGTGCTTCCAAGGTCAGTCCGATCGACAAACTCCATCCTGGCAGTTGGGAAAGACCCTGGCGCAATATGGTTCAATGCCAGGTTCAACAGGTATTCCTTTGTATCACCAAAGGGAAGCAGGGTTTTCTGACTAAGCTCTAATCCCTGGAGGTTTGGCTGGAAGCCATTGGAATAATCCGACTGGTCGTTTTTGTTGAAAGTTTGGGAAACAATCGGCAGTAGACCATACTTGTTCTCAGGATTGTCCTCATCCTCGATAGCCACAGATCCCACATTTTTTCCGACCGTGACGTCGCCCACTAGGAACACATCCATGTATGGTTTTAGTCCATTGATGATCAGCTCGGAGGCTGATGCCGTACGCCTGGATGTGATGATATAAACCCGGTTGTTTGCCAGAACCGGGCCAAGATTTTGCGCTTTTGCTTTAAACAAGCGCTGCACATTCTGGTATTCGGGAAACTGCATGATAAAGCTGTTGAACTTGGTCTTGGAAAATACATCCGTCGCGGTCACATTGGGTGCAATAAGGCTGGCCAGATTGATCGCACTAGATTCGAACCCGCCACCGTTATACCGAAAATCAAGGATCAGGTGCTTGATGCCTTCTGCCTTAAATTTGGCGAAGATGGCATCCATTTCGTCGTCATACAGGGTGGACTGACCCTCAATGCCTGGAGCAAAGAAATGATAAACCAGATAACCCACCTTATCGCCGTTTACGGTGTAAATGGAATCGAGGAAATTGGGATTTTCCGATAGCACTACAGGGGTCAGGTCGACTGGCGTTTGTGCCACAAACTGATCGGTAGCCGGGTTGTATCGGAAGTAGGATACAGAGTGCGGCTGGTCCAATTTGCTCAATATATCCTGGTAATTGTCCAAGGTGATCCTTACGCCGTTAATTTGGGTGATGAGATCCCCTCTTTTCAATCCTTTGGACTCAGCGGAACTCCCTTTTTTGATGTAGGAAATAAACGCGACCACGTTGTTGTTGGTACTACTTTCACGGGCAAGCAGAAACTCGTACCCTGCTTCCTTGCTGGTACCTTGGAGTGAGTTGATCAATTCCTGGTAATCGGGATAGATCACCGAGAACCTATCGGTGGGACGGTTGAGTAGGGATTCGAAATAATCCTCGGGGTCTGATTCCAGTGAAATGGGGGTTTTCATGGATTCCAGCCAATAGTACACCTGGTCCATCAATTCCTTGATCCAAGTGTTTACCTTGGCATTGGCGGATAGTGTCGGCGGGGTATCTTCCTCTTTGTCTTTACAGGATTGAAATACGAGCAGGAAGACAAAACCCCACATCAGGGGCTTCAGGAAGTAGGTGTTGGATTTCATACCGATACGCGTTTAGTGAATGTTGGCCGAATACAGATGCAATAACGTGCTGTACGGCCAAATGGATTTCCAAATTAAGGGACAATTTTGAAAAATAAAATGCTAGTAGGCAGTATTGATGGAAATGTCCTCCGTCTTGCTGTCCAACAGTTTTCCTTTTTCACATTTCAATACCCGGTAGGGATACTTCCTCAGCAAATCATGGTTGTGGGTAGCCATCAGGATGGCCGTGCCCTCGTTGTTGATTTCCTGGAAAAGCTTGAAGATGCCATCTGCCACATCAGGGTCCAAGTTGCCCGTAGGTTCGTCGGCAAGCAGAATGGAAGGTTGGTTGATAAGCGCGCGGGCAATGACTATCCGCTGCTGTTCCCCGCCCGAAAGCTGATGGGGCATCTTGGTCGCTGCATCCGCCAAACCCACCCTCATCAGAACCTCTACCATGCGGTTTTTCATCTTTTCCCGATCCGTCCATCCTGTCGCCCGCATGACGAAGAACAGGTTCTCAGCCACGGTCCTATCCGGGAACAACTGAAAGTCCTGAAAGACGATTCCCAACTTCCTGCGCAGGAAGGGAACCTCATTCCTTTTGATCTTTTCGAGGTGGAAGCCAACGATCTCTGCCTTTCCCATTTTAAGGGGCAGGTCGGCATAGAGGGTTTTTAGCAGGGAACTTTTCCCGCTTCCCGTCCTTCCGATCAGAAAGACAAACTCATCCGGCTCGATGGAGAAGTTCACATCTTGCAGCACCGTATCCAAGCCTTGGAAAATAACGGCGCCTTTGACATCAATAATGGGTTGTTTGGAAAAAACCATTACAGTTCAAGTTTTTGGGGTTTGCCAAACGGGAGCTCTTTGATCAAGGCTTCCAAGGCTTCTTCTTTGCCTTCAAAACCGAATTTCTCGATGTTTTTCAAGGGTCTGTCTGCCCTGAAATATGCGACCAAGACAAAGTTGTCATCCCGGATTTGGATGTAGTCTGGGATTTTGGCTTTGCCTTTGACCTTCAAAATGTACATGTGTGCGATGGTTGGTTCAGTGGAAGAACTCGATTCCAAGTGATATGGTTTTTATTCCGGGGCCGGCCCAAGACTTCCCTGGAAATGGCCCTCGCAAAACCTTTGGATTTACTTTCCTGCAGCCTTGGCATGGTCAGCCAAGAATTGGGCCAAACCACTGTCGGTCAACGGATGCTTCAGCAACCCTGTAATGACCTTGAGCGGGCAAGTCGCCACATCGGCGCCGATTTCCGCACATTTGATCAGGTGCATGGTATGGCGAATAGACGCAGCCAGGACCTGTGTCGCAAAGCCATAGTTTTGGTAAATCAACACCAATTGCTCGATCAATTCAAGCCCGTCATAAGAGACGTCATCAAGTCTGCCGATAAATGGGGAAACGTAGGTTGCACCCGCTTTCGCAGCCAAAATGCCCTGACCAGCAGAAAACACCAAGGTACAGTTGGTACGGATGCCCTCGCTGCTAAAGTATTTGATCGCCTTGACGCCATCTTTGATCATCGGGATTTTGACCACGATTTTGTCGTCGATCTTGGCCAATTCCTTTCCTTCCCGGATCATACCTTCAAAATCGGTGGCAATGACTTCAGCGCTGACGTTGTCGTCCACTATATCGCAGATGGCTTTGTAATGAGCACGCACGCGTTCTTCCCCACTGATGCCTTCCTTGGCCATGAGGGATGGGTTGGTGGTGACGCCGTCCAATACACCGAGGTCGTAGGCTTCCTTGATTTCGTTGAGGTTGGCAGTATCGATAAAGAATTTCATGGGGAATAGGTTTAAAGTTGACAGGTGCAAAGTTAGACGAAATATCAGGAACTGGAAGGGGGGAGGGGAGGAATGTAGGGACGCCGTTGGGGAACGTACCAAGTACGAAGTACAAAGTACCAAGTAGATCGCCCCATTGAGGCGTGGTCACGTCGATCATGGTCTGTGTTATCAAAGTCCTAGGGTTTTCGGATATTGGAAATACCATCCTCACCACCTGAGGCCCTTCTGTGGCATTCAGAGTTTTTAATATTTCGCATTTACAGAAAGGCAATGACAAATGCGTTCACACCCCGGACGCAGCGATTTAGCGGCGAACGTCGCGAGAAAATTATTCATGTCCATGGAAGGCAAGAGGAGCCGAATCCAAATCCTAAAGTTGAGACAGACCCCTCCATTGGGGTGACAAAGTAGGGTCCTTTCCAACCATGAAGCTTACAGGATTGCATCATTTGGCATTCCCCATTTCCCCTAGGAGCAGGCAGATACAGCATAAAAACCAATTCGACAGGATGATGCCAAGGGAGAATACCCGGGGGATAGCGGTGGTCGCCAACCGGTGAACCGCAAACACGAATCAATAGTGGTGCATCATTTTAACGAAGCTTGGATCTGACATTGATGTGGGCGCCAAATTTTTTATATTTCAGCATGTTTCGATCCGAAGAGCCTTGGCTTTCCAGGTAGATAAATCCGCATCAGGTACATTTTGAAAAAATGTCAGGTCGAACGGCTTCCTATTTGAATTCAAATTGTTTCCTTTTTCCTAGCCTTTGAGTATGATCGACAGTATCAAAACCTATATCATGGACATATTGTCCTTGTTTGTTCCCGGAGCAGTCGCTTTCGCCATATTGGGTCGCGTACCGGCCATTGATCAATTCTTCATTGAAACACATTTGTACGAATACGAAGGATGGGTGCATGTGGCCAAATTTCTGGTGCTGATCTACATCTTGGGCCATTTTCTGTTCTTTTTTGGGTCTTTGCTTGATGATTGGGTCTATGACAAATTGAAGGACAGCATCTGGAAAAACAAGTCTTTGCAGGATATGGTCGTTCGGTTCAAGATCTACCAAACAGGAATCGCAGACGGGGATACCTTCAATGCCTTCAAGTGGTGTTCGGCCTGGCTGTTGATCCATCAGCCCAAGCTGTATGAACAAATGGAGCGCCATATGGCAGAATCCAAGTTTTTCCGAAGCTTGGTGGTGGTGGGCCTGTTGGCGGTAGCGATATTTGGAAGCCAATCCGACGTAGGCCTAGCCCTCGTTTCACTTTTGGTGACTGCCTTTTCCCTGGTCAGGTACATGACCCAAAGAAAGAAAAGTGTGGACATGGCCTATCAGGGGGTGATCACGGCTTCTGTCGACTTCAAGGATTTTGTCAACAAAAGCTAGATGTACAAGAGCAAAGAAATCCGGTGGTTTGGGGAAGAGGAACAGCCGCATTTGATCGCGTGGTTTGGAAAGCAGGGACTCAGCTTCGAAACAACGACCCCCCGGATTGACCATTACCTGATATTGCCATTCAGACAGATCAGCATCAAACTGCGGGAAGGAAACATTGAGGTCAAAACACGGATCGCCAATCCGGATTTCGCCAAATTGGAACCCACAGCCTCGGGAGTTTTTGAGCTGTACGAAAAATGGAGTTTCAGACTGAGCGAAAGTGATTTCTTGAGCAGGGAAATCATTGGTCATGGAATAGAGCAATGGCTTGCCACGGAGAAGCGAAGAATGGGATTGAAGGTCAGCATGGATGCATCTGGCCAACAGCGTATAATACCAATCGGGGACCAGATCCCTTTTGGCTGCCAATTGGAATATACCGAGCTGAAGGTCAAAGGCAGGACGACATATACTTTTGCGTTGGAGTGGTTTGGGGATAGATTCATTGACTTGGACCCTGCAATCCTTTCGGCGCTTTTGGGGGGACATGAGTTTCGGTTGGAGGATTCCATGGGATATGGGGAATATTTGATGAAGGTAAATGGTTTTGTGCCCTGATTCCCCGCTGTTGGGCTTGTGGTGGATTCCCAAATCCAATGTTTGTTAACGATTCTTCCTTTCTCGAATAGAAGTTCTGTTTCGACCGTGCAGGGGAGTGAAAGTTCGCCAGGCCGGCCCGAGCCCTGCGCGTTTAAAGGCACGGACTTTCCCGACATCCTGCGTTTCCGTACGCAGGGTCTTGAGCTTTTTAGATTACGTCCTTTCGAAACAGGCTGTACCCTTTACTTGAAGATGGCGCCCGTTTGGGGCTTTGATTTCTCAAACTTGAACAATATGCCTTCCACTCCCAACACACCCCTCTCCTCGAGGAGCGGGTCGGGGAGAAAAAAGGCGTCCATTCATCATTGTGAATTCGCCTATTCCAATCCTTTAATCCCCTACCACACCTACAGGCATTAGAATTTCCGATACTTTCCGCCCAAGTGCTTATTCGCTTTTTTCTCAGAGAACCGGGCTTTCTTGCTGTCCCAATGGAGCGTTTCGTTGGGGAACCTACCGGCAATCACACCCAATAAGATGGTTTCGGTAAGTCTGGCGGAGTATTCGAAAGGCGCGCTGCATTCCCCTTTTCCCAGACAGGCATCCACAAACTGATGGTAATGCTTTTTGCTTTCTCCGGCATAGTCCTTGACCGGTGCGCCAAGTTTGAACGGAGCCACGTCGAATTCCTGGTATTTTCCATCCACGATCCATCGGGGAAGCTCCATAAAGTGGGGCAGCAGCAACCTGCCTTTCTCTCCCATAAACATGGCGCCTTGTTCCGGTAACTTGTCCCCATTGGGAAGCTGCAAGTCGGCATGGTCTGCCGGAGCACCCGCACCATCATACCATACCCACTTGAGCGTTTCTGCGGTGTAAGGGGTAGACGGGAATTCGTAGGTCACGATGTTGTTTTCAGGGAATCCGAATCCGGTGGGCTTGCGGCATTCGTTGCGGATGGTACGCGGTACATCCAACTGTAGGGCATTGTAAGGCGTATCGAAAATATGCACGCCCATGTCGCCCAGGGTGCCGCAACCGAAGTCCATGATTTTTCTCCAGTTGCCGGGATGGTAGACCCCCTCATTGTAGGCGCGCTTGGGCGCCGTTCCCAGCCAGAGGTTCCAGTCCAGGTTTTCTGGAACTGGATCACTTCCTGTTGGTTCAGGACCGTCAAATCCCCAGTTCTTGGGAGACCAGGCCCTGACCGTATGTACTTTGCCAATGATTCCCGATTGAATCAGGAGCGTGGCCAGCTTGTAATCGTAGAAGGAATGCACCTGAATACCCATCTGCGTCACAAGCTTCCTTTCTTCAGCCATCTTTTTCATGGCCCTAGCCTCAGTCACGTGATGGGTGAGGGGTTTTTGGCAATAGACCGGTTTGTCCATTTCCATCGCCATCAAGGAGGCAGGTGCATGGGTATGGTCAGGGGTGGATACGACCGCGGCATCAAACTCATTTTTCATTTCCTTCAGCATCACCCGGTAGTCGGGATAGCTTTTGGCATTGGGATACAGGGCTTTTGCACGGGCGAGCATTTTGCTGTCCACATCGCAAAGGCCCACGACTTCCACCTCCGGATGGGAAGCAATGGCTGCCAGGTCCTCCATGCCCATGCCCCCTAGGCCGATATGGACTGTTCGCAATTTGCCTGCGGCTTTTGCTTGTGCCAGGATGCTCGGTGCCAAAGCCAATCCTGCTACTCCTAAAGCTGACTTTTTGAAAAAGTCCCTGCGGTTGATCACCTGAAAATTCTTCTTCATCGGGTTATTGTTGTTTATTGGTTGATGGTAATTCTTTGATACGGATGTTTCGAAAATAGAGTAAATCCCCATGTCCCAAGAAGCCAATGTGGCCTTTGCTGCGCTGCAAGCCGGGGTGCTGTTGTTGGTCAAGGGTTCCATTTTTGCTGGCTTCCAAGTAATCGCCTTCAAGAATGGTGGTCCCATTGAGGATCACCTTGATTTTGGGATGCTGGACGATTACCTCTTGCTGATTCCACTCACCAGGCGCTTTCAAATATCCGCGCTTGGCGGGCATGACGCCGTAGACGGAACCATGGTATTGGTAGACCTTCAGGTTGGCATATTTTTCGGCTTCATTGTCCAAGATCTGAATCTCTTTGCCCACATAGGCAGCATCCCCTTCCAAAGGGGCATGGATGCCCAGGCCATTGTTGGCACCTGGAGTGAGTTTGAACTCAAAACGCAAAATGAAATTCCCGTATTCTTTCTCCGTGAAAAGATTTCCTCCGCCACCACCTTTGGGATCCACGACGATCATGCCGTTTTCGGCCCGGTATGCGGATTTATTGCCAATCCATCCTTCTAGGTTTTGACCATTGAAAAGCGTAGTGAAGCCATTTTCTGGGACTTCTTGGGCTTGGAGCCATCCAAATAACAGCAGCAAGGGAACATGAAGCAGGACTCTTAGTCTCATGGGTTTGGTGGGTAGGAAGGATTGGAAAATACAGAAGCCATCCGCGCAGGTGCCTTTCTTGTAGCTTAAATAATCGAAAAAAACTGGATTAAAAAACTTATTGAAAAATTTAAAAGCGGGTATGACCTGGGACGCTTTCCTATTTCATCCGACACCCCTTAATTGATGCCACATTAATTCAAGTCAATCGTAATCCTCGATTCCGAAGTCAGCCCATTGCTGCCTTATCCTTCGCGAAAGCCCAATTTCATTCTTATATGATTACATCCCAATGATCCCAAAAGTATTTTATGGAAAGGAGACAATCTTGGTTCGTATCCGTCATCGTGAATTGATCGAAATTTTCCCTAATCCCTTATCCCCAATCTCCTGTTGCTCATCAACTTAGCCAACTACTTCACCACCAACAATGGTACATGTGTATGGTAGGCCATTTGAAGGGAGTGGCTTTTATTGAAAAGGTATTCGTAGAAGTTCTTGCTTTTGGAAATCATGGTAAGGATCGTCGCGGGGTTGATTTGAAGGAAAGTCGCGATGCCTTCGTCGAGACCTGCGGCCTGAACGAGCTGAAAATTAAGGTCCAAATTGGGGTATCTTTCCTTCAGGTAGACCTCCAATCCCTTAAACTCGATCTTTTTTTCGAAGGATTCTTCCAGCTCCACATGAAAGAAAGTGTACCGAAGGTCCAATCCCTTGGTGAGTTTGAAGATATGTTTGAAGTATCTTTCGTCTTCATTGTTCAGTTCCAAGGCGACGGCTATTTGGTCCATTCTCTCGAGGCTTGCATCAGCAGGCACGGCCAAGACGGGAACTTTGGACTCTTTGATCACATGGCCTGTGTTGGAACCAATCAGGGCCTTTTTGATGCCACTGGCACCTTGGGTGCCCATGACGATGAGGTCGTATTCTTCTTGGTAGGCCAAAGAAGTCACAGCGGAGGCAACACTTCCCTGCAAGATGCGGTAGTTCATGTCGAGGCCCGCTTCCTTACCCTTGGCCACGAGCTTCTTCAGGTCCTGTTTGGCCTCATGCTCGATCTGGGCGATGATTTCCGTGGCTTGGGCGGCAAAATCGTATACGGCGTAGAAGGCATACAACAAGGTGATGGATGCATGGTTCTTCGCTGCAAGGTTTTTCGCGAATTCTAGTGCCTTGTTGGCATTGTCGGAGAAATCGGTGGGGACGAGGATTTTCATGGTTTTTGGGTCTTGATATCGTAGGTGTCCTTATTAGGCCGGTCGGTTTTTTTTTACCTAGGCCAATTTACCGAAAAAAAAGGGTAGGAAATGCTGATTTTGGTCAGTTGAAAAGTTGATTTTTTTGGTTTGGGGAAGGAAACAGAAAAGTACGAGTTGAGGAATGGGGGATGGGAAGGTAAAGTATTCGTTTTGAAAACAGACGGATTGCGAAAGGAAGGCATTTGATGATGGAGATGCCAAAATCCGAGAAATGATAAAGGGCAGTTTTTTCATGGATAAAAATCATATTCCACTGTAACATTCGTCACGCTTTGGCGACTATTTCAGGGATATTTTTGGATCAAGAAAGAAAATTTAAAGGAAACTTACGGATGGGGGGCGAAAGTCTCCCAACATTCCATAAAGTGATTAGTTGTGGTTTATGGGAGTACCGAAAGAGGGCAATCAGTAGATTGTCCTTTTTCTTTCAATCAATTAAGTTAGTGACATGGAAATCGAAAAGTACATCAAGATCATCGGCGATTCTTACTACGGGTATTTCAATTACCTCGTCAACGAGATGTTTTATCCCTCTTTGCACAACTACTTTTGGTGGCTTCTGGGGTTGTCGGTAGGCGTGTGGCTCTTGGAGATTTTCTTGCCTTGGCGCGAAAAGCAAGCCATTTTCCGAAAGGACTTTTGGCTGGATGGCTTCTACATGTTTTTCAATTACTTCCTCTTTTCGCTCATTGCCTACAACGCGATTTCAAATGTGGCGGTGGAATTGTTCAATGATTTTCTGGGCCTGTTTGGTGTGGAAAACATCGTAGCCATCCAAATTGAGTCTTGGCCTAGATGGGCGCAATTCCTGCTTATGTTCCTGATTGCGGATTTTATACAATGGAATGTGCACCGCCTGCTGCATCGGGTGCCTGCACTTTGGGAGTTCCACAAGGTGCACCATTCGGTGGAGGAAATGGGCTTTGCGGCACACCTCAGGTTTCATTGGATGGAGACCATCCTGTACAAATCCGCCCAATATATTCCCCTTGCGATGATCGGGTATGGATTGGAGGACTTCTTCATCGTGCACATCTTCACTACAGCCATCGGGCACCTCAACCACGCGAATATCAAGTTGACGTACGGGCCCTTGAAATACATCCTTAACAATCCCGTCATGCACCTTTGGCACCATGCGAAGGCTTTACCCAAGAATATGCCCTACGGAGTGAATTATGGGATCACGTTGAGCCTTTGGGACTACCTATTCAAGACCGACTACATTCCACATGAAGGGGAATATGAGCCCCTGGGTTTCGATGGGATGGAAGAGTTTCCCAAAACATTTTGGCAACAGGTGACCTATCCGTTTTTTAAAAAGAAGTCGAACGAGGCTGCGGAATAGCAGGCATTCCCGTTCCCATGAATAAACGAGAAGAAAATGAAATCCAGCCTCAATAATTGGAGATTTGTCATCCTGCTTTGCCTAACCTTGGGTTTGGCGCCTTTTGTACCTGAACCTCATATCTGGGGAAAAATCCGCTGGATTGCGGGCGGCGCCAAAGGAATGGCTGCGCTCGATTGGTTTGATTTTTTCTTCCATGCCATTCCCTGGATCTTGTTGCTGAGGTTGATTGTACTCAAATCGACCGGAAAGCTTGGCAAGCCGGAAGCGAAGGCAGCCGCAAAGTAATTCCCTGTGTGATGAAGGTTACTGTATGAGGGCAGGCCTTGCTCGTAAATTTGCTTTACAATAAATCAAAAACGGCCAAGGGCGGGTGAACACCATCGTTGCGCTGCCATCCAGAATCGGCAATCTCAAATCACACATACCATGTTCAATTTCTTTAAAGCAAAACCAAAAACGTATTCGGACCTTTCTTGTGAAGACTTCAAGAAGGGCATGAACGAAAAAGACGCCGTCATCATCGACGTCAGGACCGCCGGTGAATTCAACTCAGGCAAACTCAAAGGTGCCCGTAACATCGACATCATGGGCTCCGGATTCATGGCACAGGTCCAAAATCTTCCCAAGGACAAAAAATACTACCTCTATTGCCGCAGCGGCAACCGCAGTGGCCAAGCCTGTGAGGTGATGGCCAAGTTGGGATTCGAAAACTTGAACAATATGGCTGGCGGCATCATGAGCTGGCCTTACGAAGTTGTATAAATTAGATTGGGTTGAATGGTGTTGAAGTCCAGCCTCGGTTTCCGGGGCTGGACTTTTTTTTGATTGCTGTACTTCGGAAAAATCCGGCAAAGGACCTCGCTCGTGGTAGTTTATTCGTTTTTTGGGCTAAGAAGGATGTTCTCCACTGCTGCCTTTTCGATCATCGTACCGTCAAAATACACCGGGAAATACCGGTCCTTTGCCCAAAGCGGGAACAGATTGCCATAAAAAGGGCTAGCTGGATTTCCCGATTGACCAGGGGTGTTGGTGCCCTTGGATTTTTCCCAATCTGCAGTATCCACGATCAACCGAAAAGAAGCCCCAAAATTGTTGTTGTCTCCGTAGCCTGTGGCCGAGGGGCTAAAGCTGTAACCACCTCTCGGAACAGGCCCAAAGTCCAGTAGCTGCTGGATTTCCGGCTTGACCAAGGCGCTGAGCGGGTGCCGAAGCAGCGCGTGTTTGTAGGCGTTTTGGCCGTATTGCCATTTTTGTATGTCGGGGCCAAGCTTGATCTCGAGCTTCGAAATGGCTTTTTCAAAAGTCGCGATTAGGAAGGCATCTCTTCTTTGCTGCGGATTTGACTCAAACACCATTTCCGGGTGCGACATCCATTCGAGGACCTTGGTCATTTGGATTTGCCCATACAAATCATGTACCGCCTCGGGTACCACAAGTGGCTTCAGGTCTTCGCGGATGGTACGCTCCCACATGATATAGATTGCTGCCGGAATGGAGCCTGCTTCAAGGTTTTTGTCCCATTGGTTCAAAAGCAACTGTATGTCGGAAAGTCTCTTGTCCCGTAGCTGCAAGTTGGTCAGCATGGGAACCAAAATCCGTGCTGGTAAGGCTTGATGGTCATTTTGCAGTTGCTGCATGAGTGGCAAGCTTGCTTTTTCGGTTTCTCCAAGCACCTGCCTTATTCGATCTCCCCGGAAGGCATCCGCCCACTCATAACCCAAAGCCTCGGGAAACGGGTAATCCGCCGGACTTACGTTTTCATTTGCCGTGACGATGAAGCCTTCTTTTGGATTCATGCTATGGGGTCGGTCCTGCATTGGCAAAATCCCATCCCAATCCATGCTGCCATCGCCCAAGGCTGCCACTAATCCCGAGTGTTTGCGTCGTATGGGACTGATCCCCGTAGCCTGCCAACCGATGTTGCCTTCCTTGTCAGCCCAGACCATGTTTTCGGCAGGTACATGATTATACTTGCAAGCGTCACGGAATTCCTCCCAACTTTTGGCTTGCCCCATGCGGAGGCTAGCCAAGTAAGGTGTCCCGCCGGGCCGTAGCCAAGCGCATTCGACAGCCACGGCTTTGTGCAATAGGGTATCTACAAAAGTCACCGGTCCATGAACCGTGTAGTGATGGAGGACGATCTTTTGTCCCACATTTTTGACCATGATCGTATCAGAAACAGTATCCATTTTTTTCCACTTCCCAGCGTGGAAATAACGGGTCGGATCATTGGGGTCAAGGTCATACACCCGCAGGTCTTCCATATCAGTCTCAAAAATCGTCAATCCCCAAGCCCCTTGCGGATTATGTCCGATCGAAACCCCCGGGATGACCGGCTCACCGCCACCTACGACATCCCAGCCCGGCCCATGCAAGTGTACCCAATACCGCAAAGACGGGACGGCGATAGAACGATGGGGGTCATTCGCCAACATCGGGAAGCCGCTCTCCGTCCGGGATCCATGGATTACCCAATTGTTGCTGCCGTCATGCGCTCTTTCCAACGATTCTATCCCTTCTTCCACGGTTGTCGCCAATAGGGATATATCTTCGATTCCGGCCCGATAGGACGCTTGGATATCTTCCGGAAGAAACCTCAGAGGGGCACGAAAGGCGTTGTAGGGTGCAAGGATATCTTTTTCCAGCAATTCCTTGGGAATATTGGGGTGGAGGCTCAGGTCGGGCCGATTTGGATGGAAATAGTGGATGAATGCTGTTTTTTCTGGTCCAATCATGCTGACCATCCTTGAGAATGAGAGTTCGTCCTTTACGTTTTCCAAAAGGCCCTGATGCCGCGAAATCACCACTTCCCAGGTCCAAGGCTCCGGAAGGATATTCAAAAGTTTAAATTCCAGCGGGAGTAGGGCAGGATTGGCACGCGCCTCGGCGATGTAGGCATTGACGCCGCGGACAAAGGACTCGATGATTTGTTCCCCGCGCGGATGATAGTGGTTCAGTTCAGTCGATTTTGCTCCCCTGTATTTGAACAGGCGTACACCTTGATCGCGCGCAAGTTCCCGTTCACCGAAAATCTCCGCCATTGTCCCGGTAGCCTGTCGCCTCCATATTTCAAATTGGAACAATCGGTCCTTAGCGGCCAAGTATCCTTGGCTGAAAAAAAGGTCAGCCTCCGTTTCCGCGAAAATATGGTTGATGCCGGCAGAGTCCCGCAGTACCCTGACTTCTTTTTCCAGGCCATCGATTCGGATTTGGGTATTTTGGGCGTATAGGGGGATGCAGCAAGAGCATACCAACATCGCGGCAAAGAATAGTTTATACTGAAACCTGAGAGCGAACTTGTACACGGATATGGATTTTGGGTTTGGGGATTGGGTAATAATTTCGCCAAAAAAGGTGTTCGGAAAATAAAAATTGGATAAACGGTAGGGTCCTGTATTTTCGAACTTTGGAAATTAGGCCATCAAAACTTTCGCGCTATGAAAACAAGGTACCTATTCGTATTGCTTTTGGCTGCCGCCTGCCAGCAAGCCCCCAAGGAAGTCATCAAAGAGGAAAAAATCATCGAAAAGAAAATCGTTATGGACAAAGCGCTCAGGCACGTAGTATTGTTCAAGTTTAAAGACAGTTCTCCCCAGGCCGAGGTTGACAAGGTTGTAGAAGCTTTTATGGCACTTTCGGATAAAATTGACGTAATCCAGTCATTGGAGTGGGGTACCAACAACAGTCCTGAAGGATTGGCGCAAGGATTCACCCATTGTTTTTTGGTGACCTTTGCTTCAGAGGCTGATAGGGATACCTACCTGCCACATCCTGAGCATAAGGCTTTTGTGGAGGTACTGGGGCCTCATTTGGACAAAGTATTGGTCGTGGACTATTGGGCAACAAAATAGGGATTAGAATCTAATCCCTATTTACCGGAAGTTCACCGTTTTTGTGGTGCTCGTTGTCGCCTATGTCGACCACCTCGATCACGACAAAATTGCTGGCCCCTCGCCAAGGTAGGGCGTTCAGGTATTCCTTGTAGCGTAATTCTACAAATCGTCCACTTGCCCGTTCCAACTTGGCAGCGACCTCATCGTCCTTAGCGCTGAACCTGAATTCATTGCTTTGAAGTGCCCCTGCCGTCGGGCTTTGGAAGCCTTCCTGCACGATACGGCCTTCCCAAGTTTTGAAGACGTAGCCTTTCTTTTCAAAGTAGTTGAGGTTTCCGGCCTTGATTCCTTCTCCGAATACAAAATAGTACCTCCAATAGAATACCCCGGCCAAAATAACCACCAAGGCAAAGAGGGCAATTTTGACAAATTTCTTCATAATGATTGTTAGTGTGTGTTGGGTTGAAAATTCATGTCAATAAAAATATCCCCACAATTTGGGATTATTGGGCGAATAAAGCAACATTCAGCAGTGAGGCTCGGGGGATTTTTTCAACACATGTCCATGAAGCGACATGAACTCCTAGCGTCTTCAATTGTGGATGGCCACTCCGACGGGCAAAATGGAGTTCGCGTTCGTTTTGTCTTACATAATTGTTGCAATAAAAAATTCTAGTCCTCTCCAACTTTTTAATCCACAGCCCAAAGCCACTTGCCGTAGCCCTCCTTTTCCATGTTTTGTTTGGGGATGAAGCGCATCGCGGCGGAATTCATGCAGTAGCGTAGGTTGGTTGGTTCGGGCCCGTCGTTGAATACATGCCCCAAGTGGGAATCTCCCAATTTGCTCCTCACTTCGACCCGAACCATCCCGTAACTCGAATCAGTCGGTTTGTCGATCAAGCGTGCATCCAAGGGCTTGGTGAAGCTTGGCCATCCCGAGTAGGATTCGTATTTGTCCGAGGATGAAAAGAGGGGTGCGCCAGACACAATGCAGACATAGATTCCTTTTTCCTTGTTGCCGTTGTATTCGTTGCTGAAAGCACGTTCCGTTTCTTCGTGCATGGTCACGGCAAACTGGAGTGGGCTGAGCCGCTCTTTGAGCTCTTTTTCACTGGGTTTCTTGTATTGGGTTTCCGGCTTGGTTGGCCAATGTGCCGCAATGAAGGCATCTCTTCCGGAACCTTTTCTGTAGGCGTAATAGTCATCCGGATTTTTCTTGTAGTAATCCTGATGGTAATCCTCTGCTGGATAGAAGTTGGTAAACTTAATGATGGGCGTCACGATCGGTTTTTCGAACACCCCTGATTTTTTAAGTTTTGCGATAGAGGCTTCTGCCGCATCCTTCTGGAGTTTGTCATGAAAAAAGATCGCAGAGGTGTATTGAAAACCACGGTCATAAAATGAGCCCCCTTCATCTGTTGGGTCGAACTGCTGCCAAAAGATGTCCAACAGTTCGCTGTAACTTATGATGTCAGGGTTGAAGGCGATCTGAACGGACTCACGGTGGGTGGTTTTGCCGCTTGCTACCTGTTCGTAGGTCGGATCTTTTTCCTTGCCACCCGCATAGCCTGAGGTGACGGAAATAATGCCATCGATTCCCTCAAACGGGGCTTCGATACACCAAAAGCAGCCTCCTGCAAAAGTTGCGAGTGCCGTTGGCCCTGCATAAGTGCTTGTTTCCTCGTTTTCCGAAATTTTTTCTTTTCCGTTTTCAGCTTTGGAACAGGCCAAAAAACTGAACAGAAAACTGGTCATAAATACCAAAGTGAGGATTTTCTTTCTTGATTTCATATATAAACGTGCTGTTTGATCAGTATCAATGGATTTTGGGTATGGTTTTGGTTGAAATACTAAACAGTGATTTTCAACAATTCCCTTTGATCAATATATGGTTTTGGATTCGATACACGTTTGATAACAGAATTTTGGATGATTCTGTTTGCCTCCAAAAGTTAAGAATCCTTAAGCGCATTACACTAGACCAACTATTACTACTTACACTAAACCAACACAAAGATGAAAAGCAGAAATTTTGTATTGTTTGGGTTCGTGCTGCTACTTGCCGCGGCGACCCAGGAAGTCAGCGCCCAATCCAAGGGCGGAATCGGAATCAAGGGTGGCTTGAACTACAACTCCAATGGACAGTATTTCAAGGACGCAGAGGCGATTTGGGGTGATCCCATGAACAATCTCGGTTACCATGTCGGGATGTTCGGGAAAATCAATGCTGGCCCTGTGTTTTTCAGGCCTGAGGTGTATTATACCAACCTGAAGTCGGAAATCAACATGGTGACGCTGCAAACAAAACGACTCGACGCGCCGGTGCTCGTAGGTATCCACCTTTTTGGACCTTTGGTTTCGGTCTTTGGCGGACCTTCGTTTCACTATTATTTGGAAGATGAACTGCGTGGATTTGATTATGATAAATTCAACGCAGGTTATCAATTTGGTGTCGGTCTGAATCTTGGAAGTGTTGGGTTAGACCTGCGGTACGAAAAGGTACTAAACGGACAATCTGTAGACATCGATCAAGTATTTACTGGCACCGATGATTTCAAATTTCAACAACTCATGCTGGGTCTGTCATTCAAGTTTTGAAAGCCCTCAAAAAATCGAAATAGAAACTCCGAAATCCATTTAATCAATCCCCGAACCTCTCGGGGATTTTTTTTGGCTTCGCAATCAACATTTGATTAGCTTTTAGGTTGACAACTCATACCTATTTGAACCCATGATGCCAAATAAATTAAGACTGCTACTCTTTGCCTTGCTCGCCGCATTTTCCTGTAAGACAGAGGAAGAAAAGTTTGTCACCGAGAAACCCGACGAAAACCGATTTACAAAGATCACTTTGATAGAAAAGTTGGATGAACCGATGGAACTGGAGGTCTTGGAGGATGGCAGGGTGATTTTTATCGAGCGAAAAGGGAAGGTGCGTATGTACGAGCCTACTACCGGAATCGCTAAGGACATTGGATTTTTGCCGGTTTATTTCGAGGCGGAGGATGGTTTATTGGGCTTGGCGAAAGATCCTGGATTTAAGGACAACCATTGGATATATCTCTATTATTCTCCTATTGGTGAAAAGAGTATCAACCGGCTGTCTCGGTTTACACTGGTGGAGGACATCTTGGATATGGGTTCGGAAAAGATCATGCTGGAGATTCCACATTTCAGAGGCTGTTGCCACAGCGGTGGTTCTTTGGAGTTTGATGCAAAAGGGAATTTGTTCCTTTCCTTGGGAGATGATTCGACCCCATTTGAATCCGATAATTACAACCCGATTGATGAACGTCCCGGAAGACCCGAAAACGTTGATGCACAGCGGAGTTCAGCGAATAGCAATGACCTCAGAGGCTCGATTCTGCGGATAACTCCGCAGCCTGATGGCAGCTATTCGATTCCGAAAGGGAATCTCTTCCCCGTCGGTACTCCCAATACGCGTCCGGAAATCTATGTAATGGGCAACAGGAACCCATTTCGGATTTCCGTAGATCAGAAAACCGGAACATTGTATTGGGGCGAAGTCGGTCCGGATGCGCAGGAAGACAGTTTGCGACGAGGTCCAAGGGGTCACGACGAGATCAATCAGGCGAAAGGGCCGGGCTTTTTTGGTTGGCCGTACTTTGTAGGTAACAACAAGCCGTATTGGCATTACAATTTTGAGACGAAGGAAAGCGAATATGAGTACGATCCCAAGGCTCCTGTCAACAATTCCCCCAACAATACGGGAGTCAATATTCTTCCACCTGCCCAGCCTGCTTTTATTTGGTATCCATATGCGGACTCGGAGGAATTTCCGATGCTGGGTTCAGGAGGGCGGAATGCGATGGCTGGCCCAGTCTACTACCATGACATGTTTCCGAAAACCGAGGTGAAATTCCCCAAATATTACGACGGGAAGCTTTTCGTATATGATTGGATGCGGAATTGGATATTTACGGTCACCATGGATGAAAACCAAGACCTAGACACTTTGGAGCGTTTTATGCCTTCGACGGTTTTTGACAAGCCGGTGGATATGCAGTTTGGGCCCGATGGCAGTCTGTACATATTGGAATATGGCACTTATTGGAGTGCGCAAAACGATGATTCGGGCATTTATAAAATCGAATTCAGCGCAGGAAACAGAAAGCCGATCGCAAAAGCCGTTGCGGACAAAACCCAAGGGGCGGCACCGCTCAGTGTCAATTTCGATTCAGGAAAGAGTTTTGACTTTGACGAGGGAGATAGCTTACTGTATCAATGGGATTTCGAAGGAAACGGGAAAAATGTGTCCACTGGTCAAAAGGCATCCTATACGTATTCCCAGCCTGGAGTTTACAAAGCGAAATTGACGGTGAAGGATAAGGAAGGCTTGGAATCATCTGCAGAAGTGGAGATAGCGGTTGGCAATGAGCCGCCACAGATTGACATTCAATGGACAGGAAACAAGTCATTCTATTTTGGGAAAGAACCTATTGATTATCATGTGACTGTGACTGACAAAGAAGACGGTGCTGGGAACAACGGAGTCCTGGAAGCGACAAGTGCCCGGCTTACCTGGGATTACCTGCCGGAGGGCTTTGATAAAATAGAATCCGGACTTGGACACCAACAACCCACCCTCAGTGCGTTTTCGGTAGGGGAGGGATTGATTGTAAAAAGCGGCTGCAACGCCTGCCATGGTGTCGATAATGTATCCATTGGGCCAAGCTACACGCAGGTGGCTTTGAAATATGAAGACAAGACGGATGCAAAGGATTATTTGATGCAAAAGATCACGGCTGGCGGGGGCGGAGTCTGGGGGGAGCGGCAAATGCCAAGCCATTCCCATATTGCCCAAACCGATATCGGGCATATGGTGGATTATGTGCTCTCACTTTCTCCCAAGTATCAAAGTAATATTTCCAACCAAATACCGCCGAGTGGCTCGCTGATATTGGATAGGCACGATGGATCTAATGGGAAAGGTGTTTACCTGTTTACAGCGAGCTTTCAGGACAAGGGCGCCAATGGCATCAAACCGATCTTGAGGCAGGAACAAATTACGCTTCGCAATCCTTTGATATTGGCGGCGGATGCCGACGAGTTTGTGGGGACGGCCAAGGCCAATTTCCGCGATTCCCGCCTTGTGAAGTTTACCGAGAACAAATCTTACTTGGTGTTCCGAGATATCGATCTCACCGGATTGAAGGAATTGGTACTTGCCTTGGATCCAAACCGCAAAACCGGCTGGTTCGAATTGCGCTTGGGTGGAGTTGATGGAAGGATCCTCGCAAAATCCCAGGTCATTAGCAAAGATTCCCGTCCCAAAAATTCCCAGGAAAAATGGTTCGACATTACCATGAAGATGGAAGCTTCCTTTAATCAAGGGGATCTATACCTCGTGTTTCAAACAGAAACCGGAGTGGATATTTGGGGTTCATTCTTGCTGCACACCGTGAGATTCAAGAATTGATCAATTTCGGTGTCGCGTATCCTCTTACGTTATTTGGAGGCAAATTGCGAGCCATTCCAAAACAAAAAAACCTGGCTATCTGCCAGGTTTTCTTTTTACATATCGTCAGGACCTTCTTCGAGTTCCGTAGGTTTTTGCCTTTCGGAGGATTTGTAAGGGACAAATCCTTCCCGCTTGAATTTATAAGGCTCTGTTCTCTGGTTTGGCGCATGGTTTGCCAAGTCGAGCATTCCGAATCCCTTGTGGGTAAAGGCGCCCAAGCCGCATTTGAAAACGAAGTCTTGAACCTCTTTGGCAGCATAGAGGGTAAATGGCAAAGTGTAACCACGAACCTCATACTTTACATCCATGTCGTACACGGAATAGATTCTAGCGAATTTCTTTTGCTGTTCACGGAGCTTGTTGACATAGTTCATGTCCGGAACCACCTGGAACTTGTAGAAAGATTCCATTTGCTCGGGCGTGTACCATCCTGACCGTTCCATCCTGGTCAATGTGGACTCGTACAACAGGTCCGAAAACTCATCTGTGTCGGGATTGATGAATCGTTTGCCTGATTCGTCATTGAATGCCGGGGTCAGCAAAACCAATGGAGAGATGCAGACAAACTTATTGGATGTCTCCAATGCAGGCTCTATTTCCTGCTCCGTGTACTCTGGCGAAAGAATCAAGTTCCCCAATTCAACCTTTGGTGTTTCGAAAACCTGCTCCAACAGATAGTCCATGAATTTTTCATTGGGTGATGAAAGCACAAGCGTGACCAAGCTGGAATAGTAATGAAGACCGCTTCTACTCACTTTGGTCTGTCCTTTCAGACCAGAGAAGTTGAAGTAATTGTAATTGAAAAACTCTTCCTTGCCTCCTTTCACAATCAAACCTTTCAGGAACTGTGCCAAGATGTACTGGTGATGGAATGGCAAATAAGCTCCCTTGTTTTTTAACGAAAATATTAATCTTATTCTCACGGTTTTTTAGAAAAAAAGAAATGAAACAATTTTTTTAGGAAATCAAACGTACTGCAATTTTTTCAGATTCTTGCAAAAGTACAAATTTTTTTTCAATTGTTTTGCTATACATTGAAGCGAAAATGCATGATATCGCCGTCTTGTACGATGTATTCTTTACCCTCAATTGCAATCTTTCCGTTCTCGCGGCACCCTGCCTCGGATTTGTACAATTCGTAGTCCGAAAGCTTGATCACTTCCGCTTTGATAAAGCCTCTTTCGAAGTCAGTATGGATCACACCTGCTGCTTGAGGCGCCTTCCAGCCCTTTTTGATGGTCCAAGCGCGCACTTCTTGTACCCCTGCGGTGAAGTAGGTGATGAGGTCGAGCAGTTTGTACGCTGCGGCGATAAGTTTGTTGAGCCCGCTTTCATCCAACCCGTATTCAGAAAGGAACATGGCTTTTTCGTCGGCATCTTCAAATTCGGCGATTTGCGATTCAATAGCTGCACATAGCACGATCACTTCTGCATTTTCCGATTTTACCGCTTCGCGCAGTAGGTCGACGTATTTGTTGCCGGTTAGGATGTTTTTCTCATCGACATTGGCCACATATAGCACGGGTTTGATGGTCAGGAGGTGCAGGTCACGCACCACTTCAAGGTCTTCTTTTTCCACATCCACAGAACGGGCATTCAATCCGGATTGGAGGCCGTCCTTGAATTTATTTAGGATTTCAACGTCTTTTTTGGCCTTTGCATCCCCTGATTTCGCGATTTTTTCAAAACGTTGGATTTTTTTCTCGATCGACTCAAGGTCTTTCAATTGGAGTTCCGTGTCAATCACTTCCTTATCAAACACCGGATCAACACTGCCTGCCACGTGGACGATGTTATCATCTTCGAAGCACCTGACCACATGGATGATGGCATCCACCTCACGGATATTTGCCAAAAACTTGTTGCCAAGGCCTTCCCCCTTGCTCGCCCCTTTCACCAAACCTGCAATGTCGACGAATTCGATCACTGTTGGGATGACACGCTGTGGCTTTACCAAGCCCTCGAGTATACCCAGCCTCTTATCGGGAACGGTGACGACGCCAACGTTCGGCTCTATGGTACAAAAAGGAAAATTTGCCGCTTCGGCCTTTGCACTAGATATTGCATTGAATAAAGTAGACTTGCCTACGTTGGGCAACCCAACGATTCCGCACTGTAATCCCATGGATGGTTGATTAAATTTTGAAGATTTTGTAGTCCTTATATCCCCTGTAAAACTCCGACACTGACACCCGTAGAATCGTATATACAGGGATGGCAAAGATCATTCCGAGCACCCCGGCGATTTTTGCCCCGGCAAAGATAACAACAAAAATTTCAAGAGGATGGGCTTTTACCGATTTGGAGAAAATCAATGGCTGTAGCACGATATTATCGGTTAATTGCACGACGGAAAAAACCGATAGTATCTTCACCACCATGAATACGATATCATTGGAATCATTGAATTCTCCTGTTGTCAATCCGACGATAACCCCAAATGAAGCACCAAGAATCGGCCCTGCATAGGGAATCAGGTTGGCAAATGCCGCAAACATGGCGATTGTCAGCGCGTAGTTGATGTCCATCAGGGTGAGTCCAATGGATGCCATCGAAAAAATGATCGAAATCTGCACCAATAGGCCCACAAGGTAGTTGGATAGCAGCTTTTCGACTTTGCTAAACGTGGACACCGCAAGTTCAAAATAGGCGTTTGGTACAAGGCTCATGATGTTTCTTCGTAGGAGGCCATTCTCCAGCAATAAGAAAAACGTGATGAATGCAACCGCCATAAATGCGATAAAGAAGGAGCTAGTCGTATTTACGATCGTATTGATGATTCCTTGAAACTGAATCTTGCTGAAGCTTGAAATCAGACTTTCCCGCACTTGAAGGATCAGGAATCCAGGTTCGCTCTTGATCACACCGTACCGGATGAGAAGGTCTTCGATCTTTCCCACAGGATTTTGGATTTGCTCATACACATAATCCAAATCGTAGGACCCGATGATGCGAAGTTGGTCGCTGATCAACGGCACAAACAGCAAGCCTGCGAGGAATACAATAAATGCCACCAAGAGGTAGGACATCAATATGGCCATCCATCGTGGGGGGTGTTGCCCAAGGATGTGGAATGAATTGATTCGATTGGTAAGTGGGCGCAAAATCGCCGCTAGTACCAGGGAAAAAATGAGGTAAAGCGTGATGTTGGAAAAGTACCAACCGACTACCAAAAAAATCAGGATTGCAATAAACAGAATGACGACCGGCCTCTTCATAAAATTGGAAAAAAGGAAAAGAAACAAATACAGTCGAAACTCCCCCGACCTAGTTCCCGAAAATAAGGAATTTGTTTCTTTTCCTCGGTGCTTATCGGGACATTACTCCCATTTCAATTCATCGTCGTATTCGCTCTCGGACTCCTGGTTGTCAAACTGGGAGAAATCGAAATCTGGCATGAGGTCGTTTTTCACATGTTCCACGGTATGTTGAAGCGCCTCGAGAAACTTGCCGAAATCCTCTTTGTACAGGAAGATTTTGTGTTTTTCAAAAACAAAGGAATCATCCCTCATTCTTCTTTTACTCTCGGTAATGGTGAGATAGTAGTCGTTTGATTTTGTTGATTTTACGTCAAAAAAGTACGTTCTCTTACCTGCCTTTACTCTCTTGGAGAAGATTTCTTCTCTGTCATTTCCTCTGTGATCTTCCACTGTCCAAAGATGTTTTGTGTGATTAGCGTGCATTTGGTGCGACAAGTTAAATCAATAAAAAAAAAATATTCAAGCGATTAAAAAGTTTTTTTTGAAACAGCAGTGGGCGATTTGCCAGTATCATGAAATAAGATTCGCCATAAAATAAAAAAAGAGGGCTGCCCCTCTTTTTTATTCACCATGCATGTAGACCTTTTTAGCCAACAGCGTTTCTTCGGATTCCCTGTGGTCAGGATCATCCACGCAGCAGTCTACGGGGCATACCGCGGCGCACTGGGGCTCTTCGTGAAACCCCGTACATTCGGTGCATTTCTCTGTTACGATATAGTAAAATTCGTCGGATCTTGGTTCCTGTTTCTCGCTGGCATCGATGACCGTGCCGTCTTCCAATGTGACTTCTTTCAATTTGGTTCCACCTGCCCAGGTCCATTCAATGCCGCCTTCATAGATGGCAGTGTTTGGGCACTCTGGTTCACATGCACCACAGTTGATGCATTCGTCAGTTATCATGATTGCCATGGCGTGTAATTTTTTGCCGTAAAGTTAATAAGACAATAACACTTGCACCAAGAAAAAGTTGTCATGCTAATTAATTTAATTTCATTCCCGTCGGGCTGTAATTTGGAGCAATGGGTATCTTTGCCCAAAATATCTGTGATGAGTCTTGAGGATCGAATAGCAGCATTTGCAAAATTGGGTGAACGTATCGGGCACCTTTCTGATGACGAGCGCGAAGATCTTTATCAGAGAGCTGAAGCCCAAAACCGCTGGTTTACCCATAGGGAGGTTGCTGCGGCATTGGATGCTTGGTATGATTTGTTGACAGAAGAAGCGCTTCAGGCTTGGCTTGACGGCTATCATTTGGGAGAAATACCCAATCCCAAGTCCATCGGAATCATGATGGCTGGAAACATACCCGCAGTCGGTTTTCACGACCTGATGGCTGTGTTATTGGTAGGGCACAAGGCCTGTGTCAAACTGAGTTCATCCGACACGGTATTGATGGGATGGTTGATCCGGAATTTGCTGGAAATAGAGCCTCGGTTTTCCATTACGATTGAGGAATTTCTTAAAGCCAAAGATGCTTATATCGCTACTGGAAGCGACAATTCGGCTCGATATTTTGAATACTACTTTGGAAAATATCCCAATCTCATCCGAAAAAACCGGACTTCGGTAGCGATACTGAACGGTGACGAAAATGAATCAGACCTTCGGGCCCTAGGTAGGGATGTTTTTCAGTATTATGGCCTCGGATGTAGAAATGTCTCCAAGCTTTATGTGAATGGCATGGAGAGTATCCGTAGGTTTTTGGACGCTGTGGAGAAGTATAAGTATGTGGCCGATAACCATAAATATTTCAACAACTACGAATACAACAAGTCCATCTACCTTGTCAATCGTGAGCCCCACTTGGATAACGGATTTCTTCTAGTCCGGGAAAGTGAGGGATTGGTTTCGCCGATTTCGGTGGTTTTTTATGAGATATACAACGACGAATATGAGTTGAAAAATAGCCTATCACAGATATCGGACAAAATTCAATGCATCTTGAGCAAGGATGCATGGTACCCCCAAAGCCTTCCATTTGGCGAAGCGCAATGCCCTGCCTTGGATGATTATGCCGACGGAGTTGACACGATTACGTTTCTCAAAAGTCTGGGCTAGCCTTTAGGTATGTTGAAGGTGAATTCGCTGCCTAGGGATTCTTGACTTTGGATTTGGAGTTCGCCACCATTTTTCTTGACATACTCATGCACGAGTAGCATGCCGAGGCCTGTACCGCCCTCTTTGTTTTTCCCTGGTGTTGTGAACGACTCTCTTCTCCTCAATTTCTCAAGGTTTTCGGCATTGATTCCCAAGCCCGTATCTTTTACCTTTACCTGGACTTCACTACCCATATCTTTTAGGATTATGGTAACCAAGTCACCTTTCCCCGAAAACTTGATCGCATTGCTGATGAGGTTGCGTAAGGACAGGTCAATCATGTTTTTGTCTGCAAAAACCTCCAAATTGCCGTACCGCTGAACCCTCAAGGTGATCCCCTTTTCCTTGGCCATATTTTCGAACAGATCAAATTCCTGGTCCACCAGTTTTTCCAAATCAAAGAATTTCTTTTGGATAAACTCTCCCTTCATTTGGCTACTGGTCCATGCGAGGAGATTCTCCAATAGGATGGAAACTGAATCCATACTTTTGTTGATTTCGGGCAGGATATCAAAAAAATCATCCCGGCTAACATCGCCATTTTGGGAGAGCTTGATAAGTTCCCGGATACCAAAAATGGGTCCTTTTAGGTCGTGTGAAATGATCGAAAACAGCTTGTCCTTGAGGCTGTTCATGTTTTTAAATTCCTGGCTTTGCCGAAGAATCTGGTTCTGAATTGACTTTTCCTGGGTAATGTCCTCAAAAAGCACGAGCATGCCCGTTACGTTTGATTTGCTGCCGAGCATCGGGATAAACTCCACTGAATAGTCCCTCGCAATTTCCCCAATTTTCAGGCTTGCCTCTGTTTTGGCTTGCTCTTTTTTGGAAAGGAAGGCTTCCAAGCTTTCGCTTCCCGGAATCACCCCCGCGATGGATTTGCCGATGATCTCGCTCGGTTTTTTCCCAATCCATTTTTTGATTGAGGGGTTGAAGTCGATGATCCGGAGGCTTGGGTCAAAGACCAATATGCCTTTGGTGATGACTTCGAAGACCTTGTCCCTTGCAATCGGCCTAATGTTGAAAAGCTCAAACCTCAGCAAGCCGATACCCACAAAAATGTACATAAACAAAAAAGCATATGGGGTAAGGTCTATATGCTCAAAAGGGCGATAGCCAAAAAGATACACGAGGTTGAAAACCCAAGGCACAAATCCCGCCAACAACAACAGGTAGGTTTGGTTTTTGAAGAAGGCTTCTGCAAAACGAAACCTGTACACAAGGAGGAGACTGCCTGTAAACAGCGAAATGTAAAAGAATCCAACGTGTACGTAATACCAGGGACCCACGGTAATCGCCAAAAGCGGAAAGGGGCCATCCAAATAGATATCGACTTCTTTATAGTGTAGGTGGTGCCACGGGTTTGACACTACGAGGAGAAATGTGAGAATCGGGATACCAAAAACCAGCGGGAAAAACTTGCGGGATGTCCAATTGTGTAATCCCGTATATTTGAGACAGAACCAAAGCCATGTGCCCGGCGCAAAAGCAATGCCCACATATTCAATCCTTACCCATCGAAGCATGGCTTCCAGGGTGCTTGAGGACAGCTCAAAGCCATACGCCAAGGCCCAAATCGCCACGAGAAGCATGGTAATAGCAAACCACCTGACAGAATCTCCGAGTCTATAGATGATTACAGAGGAAATACCTGCCACTATCATACCCGAAATCAACAGGGTGACCGAAAAAATATTGAAATCCAAGGAGATTGGTGTTAAGGATGGCTTAAAAGTAAAGAAATTTTCAAAGTAAAAAGGATTTATTATTTTTTTGTATGCCGGCGATCAATATGGAACAGCAACGGAATCAGATGTATAAAGGAACAAAGAAACTGGTAAGTTTTCCCACCACGTTTGAAATAGCCATTTTTTTGAGTGTGGTCGTATTTGTGGTGGTTTGGCTCTTTTCAACGCCTGGTATACAGGGAGAATCGATTGATCCGAAGCAGATACTATCATTTTGGCGAAAAGGATTTTGGGAACTATTAGAGTTTACCATGCAGATGATCATGATCCTCGTGTTGGGATATGCCTTGGCAACTTCGGGTCCAGCTCAAAAACTTTTGGGAACGCTTGTCGTGATTTCCAACACCAATACAAAAGCTGTTGTTGTTACCGGCACGACCGCAATCGTAGCGGGCTACTTGAACTGGGGATTTGGGCTTATTGTTGGAGCTATTTTGGCGCGGCAAATTGGGCAGGCTGCCGCTAAATCAGATTCAAACATCAACTACCCGCTCGTTGGGGCCTCAGGATATTTGGGAATGTTGGTCTGGCACGGAGGACTGTCGGCATCCTCATCGCTCAAGGTTGCGGAAGAAGGACATTTTTTATCGGAGACGATTGGAGTCATACCGATTTCCCAAACGATCTTTTCGGCGACCAACCTTTGGATCAATCTTGCAATTGTCGTGGCCTTGGTGACTTTGATGTATTTCATGTCCAAAAGAAAATTTGAAGGCCTCGAGCTTTCTCGTGACTTGGAGAAAAATGATCATAGCCTGATCCCACAAGGCAAGGGCATGATGGGTAAGGTTCTCGGGATTTTGATTTTGGTACTTTGTGTTTCCGATTTTTTTGCCGCGGACAACCGAGGATTGAGCTTCATAGACCTCAATTATGTCAATCTTGCTTTGATGGGTTTGGGTTTTTTGCTGTTTGGGGATGTGGAGGCATATTTCCGGGCTATTGCGAGAGGGTTATCTGCTTCTACGGATATTTTGGTTCAGTTTCCCTTCTACGCGGGTATTTTGGGTATGATGAAATATTCCGGTTTTCTGGCTGTCGCGAGTGAATGGTTTTTTCAAAATGTATCGGCACAGTTTTTTCCGTTGATGGCTTTTGCAAGTGCTTCTTTGGTAAACTTATTCATTCCCTCTGGAGGTGGACAATGGGCCGTGCAGGGCCCAATTTTGATGGATGCTGGTTACAAATTGGGAATAAACCCCGCTGACCTGATTTTGGCATTTTCATATGGGGATCAGGTGACGAATATGCTTCAGCCCTTTTGGGCTTTGCCCCTACTTTCGATCACGGGAATTCCTGCGAAAAGTCTGTTGAAATACACTGTTTTTTATTTTCTGGTGTCCTTCTTGGTGTTTTCTGTAGGTATATACGCCTTCATGTAGTGCAGGTGCATGACCGTCCGTAGAAATAACCAAGGCTTACTGGAATTTGCTTCCAATTTTGGCCTGATTTTTTAACTTTGCGAACGATTTAAAAAAACCTTCTCATTTTATTAAATACAAGTCCAATGGCATTTGACATAGAAATGATAAAGGCGGTATATGGCAACTATCCCACAAGGATTGCCGCCGCTAGGAAGGCTGTCGGAAGACCGCTTACCCTGACAGAAAAGATTTTGTATGCCCACTTGACGCAAGGTGCAGCGACCGAAGCCTACCAAAGAGGCGGTTCATACGTGGATTTCAACCCTGACCGGGTTGCCATGCAAGACGCGACTGCCCAAATGGCCCTTTTGCAGTTTATGCAAGCTGGTAGGGACAAGGTTGCCGTACCATCTACGGTACACTGTGATCACCTGATTCAGGCAGAAATCGGTGCAGATGCTGACTTGCAAAAAGCCAAGGATAAAAACAGGGAGGTTTATGACTTTTTGGCCTCTGTGTCCAATAAATATGGGATCGGATTTTGGAAGCCGGGAGCCGGTATCATCCACCAAGTGGTATTGGAGAACTATGCGTTTCCAGGCGGTATGATGATCGGAACTGACTCACACACGCCTAACGCAGGTGGATTGGGAATGATCGCAATCGGTGTTGGTGGTGCTGATGCCTGTGACGTGATGGCTGGACTTCCATGGGAGTTGAAATTCCCGAAATTGATTGGTGTGAGATTGACTGGCAGACTTTCCGGCTGGACGTCGGCCAAAGACGTGATCTTGAAAGTAGCAGGAATCCTTACTGTGAAAGGCGGTACAGGGGCTGTTGTGGAGTATTTCGGCGAAGGCGCACGTTCATTGTCGGCCACTGGAAAAGGAACAATCTGTAACATGGGTGCTGAAATCGGTGCCACGACTTCGATTTTTGGCTATGACGAAAAATCAGAGGCCTATCTGAGAGGGACGGATCGTGCCGAAATTGCTGACATGGCAAACGCGATCAAAGAACACCTGACAGGTGATTCCGAAGTCTATGCCCATCCAGAAAAATACTTCGATCAAGTTATCGATATCAATCTTTCCGAACTGGAACCGCATATCAATGGGCCTTTCACACCGGATTTGGCTTGGCCTTTGTCCAAATTCGCCCAAGCGGTAAAGGAAAACGGCTGGCCAGCAAAATTGGAAGTAGGACTCATTGGTTCATGTACCAATTCTTCCTACGAGGATATTTCCCGCGCTGCTTCCCTTGCCCAGCAGGCAGTTGACAAAAAACTTATCGCCAAGTCAGAGTACACGATTACTCCTGGATCAGAACAAGTTCGCTTCACTGTGGAGCGGGATGGTTTCTTGGGTGTTTTTGAAAAAATGGGAGGCGTGGTTTTGGCTAATGCTTGCGGTCCTTGTATTGGACAGTGGGCACGTCACGGCGCCGAAAAGCAGGAAAAAAATTCCATCATTACCTCTTTCAACAGAAACTTCGCCAAGCGTGCGGATGGTAACCCAAACACACACGCGTTTGTAGCTTCTCCGGAAATTGTTACCGCTATGGCAATCTCAGGTGACCTTACATTCAATCCCGTTACCGACACCTTAATCAACGAAGAAGGTAAAGCGGTGAAGTTGGATGAGCCAAAAGGCCTTGAATTGCCTGCTAAAGGATTTGCCGTGGAGGATGCGGGCTACCAAGCTCCGGCTGCGGACGGTTCAAAGGTTCAGGTAATTGTCGATCCGAAGTCCGACAGGCTTCAATTGCTGGCTCCATTCCCGGCATGGGAAGGTACTGACCTCAAAGGACTAAAGCTTCTCATCAAAGCCAAAGGCAAATGCACTACTGACCATATTTCCATGGCAGGTCCGTGGTTGAGGTTCAGAGGTCACTTGGACAACATTTCCAACAACATGCTCATTGGTGCCGTCAACGCTTATAATGGTGAAACCAACAAGGTGAAAAACCAATTGGGTGGAGGTTATGGAGAAGTGCCTGCCGTACAGCGTCAATACAAAGCCCATGGTATCGGGTCCATCGTGGTAGGTGATGAAAACTACGGAGAAGGTTCGTCTCGTGAGCATGCGGCCATGGAGCCGAGATTCCTGGGCGTCCGCGCAATCTTGGTAAAATCATTCGCCAGAATCCACGAAACCAATCTAAAGAAACAAGGCATGTTGGCACTCACATTTGCTAATCCGGCGGATTACGATCTCATCCAGGAAGACGATTCGATCGACATTCTCGGTTTGACAGATTTCACGCCGGGTAAGGCTTTGACAGTCGTGCTACACCATGCAGATGGCAGCAAAAATGAAATCAAAGTCAATCATACCTACAATGAAGGCCAAATTGGTTGGTTCAGGGCAGGTTCGGCTTTGAATTTGATCAAAGCGTCGATTTGATAAATATCAATAAATCAACAAAGCCCGGGATTTCAATTCCGGGCTTTTTTTTGACATCATGGCAATGCTTAAGTTTTTGGCATTTCAATAGATGCGATCTTTTTTGCGGCTGAGGACAAAAAAATTGAAGTTGTTTGCTGGCCAATATTCGGATATGGTTTTTTCGTTTTTGCCATAGTTGGGATCGACGGGAAGGATGGATGGATTTGCAGGTTAAAACCACTGCCGACGGTTACAGAATTATTTGAATTCGACCTTAATATCTGCCAAGTTTATCCTATTTTCGTCCGCCTGTGAATTGATTGCAACTTCCCCGACCACATGATTTTCCATAAACCCACGTTAGTTTGGTTCCTTGTGTTTTTTTTCGGATTTGGTCTATCCGGGACGGTATCTGCGCAGACTTTTGAGTCTGACGAACGGGCTTTGCTGAAGGTGGATGATGGAATCAGTTTTTCCAAGGATTCTTTGTTCTTGATGAACCTGAGGTTCAGGATGCAAAATCGGGCTGGATTCAACACTTTTGGTGGGGATGATTTTGGTGTGGAGGAATATGAGATGCGGGTAAGGCGTATGCGCTTACGGTTTGATGGTTTTGTCGGGACGAGAAAACTCCAATACTACATCCAGCTTGGATTTTCAAAAGCAGATCTTGACCTAGAGAATTCAGAGATCGCCCAACCGCTGAGAGACGCGATTGTCTATTATTTCTTGACCCCTAATTTTTATTTGGGATTTGGGCAATCCAAGCTTCCAGGCAACAGGCAGCGCGTGACGAGCTCGGGTAACTTACAGTTCGCCGACAGGTCTCTTGCCAATGGTTTTTTCAATATCGACCGTGATTTCGGATTCTTTGTCTATAAGACTTTCCTGTTTAAAAATCAATCTGCGCTGCAAGCAAAAGGGGTGATTTCCTCTGGAGAAGGACGAAATTCCACTAAAACCAACAATGGATTGGCATATACCGGAAGGCTGGAGTATTTGCCGTTTGGGGCGTTCAAAAACGTGGGCGATTATTCGGAGGGAGATTTGGAATTCGAACCCAAACCTAGGTTATCGATTGGGATTTCCTATTCGGCTAACTTAAAGGCGACGAGGACTGGAGGCCAATTGGGTCCGGCTCTTTTTGACAACAGGAACATCTATACACTCATCGTCGACGGCATGTTCAAGTATCAGGGATGGGCTGTTTTGGGGGAGTTTTTTAGCCGTGATGCTACTGACCCAATTACATATGGGCCCGAAAACCAGATAAGGTATGTGACAGTCGGAAACGGAATAAACATACAAGTGAGTCGGATGCTAAGCCGTAAGTCGGAACTGGCTGTTCGGTACTCCGCCGTCCAGCCGCGGGAGGACATTATCTCCTTGCAGGATAGGACTGAAGAGTCCATTGTTGGCTACTCATATTACATAAGAAAACATCGGATCAAAATACAGGGAAATGCTGGATACAAATGGCTTGAGGGTTTGCCAGGTTTCGAAAACACCTCAAATTCATTCACAGGTATGTTCCAAGTAGAGTTTGGGATTTGATAGAGCGGCCTATTTTCATATTTAGGTACAAAATATTTGGTGCAAAAAACAAAAATATGTATGTTTACCGCATTAGATTATTTAAAGCTTACACCCACATTCCAAGTTTTAGTAGTTTGCTTTTACAGCATTGTTTATCATGAAGGAAAACGGTATTAACAATACGTTTAAGAAAATCATATTTGAATCTTCAGAAATGCTTTTTCTGGCGGACGATACCTATCCTTACAATATTTTTTATTCAAACGAGTCCTTCGAAAATCATATCGGCCAACACCTTAAGGAGAAAACGCTCGTGGGTCTTGGTTTGGATATCAATTCCTATATTTTCAATGAAGAGCTGATCGTCAGTTTCCAAGACAGGGATTTTGTGTTCAATTTGGAACTGCCGCAAGAGAATGATTCCAATTATTTTCTGTTTTACAAGGGCTCGGAGTTAAAGACCAAGGGACTTCCCCCGAAAAAGGATGCAGACGCGATTTTGGGAAATTGTCCTGACATCCTGGGCATTGGACAGGAAAACTTCATGAGTTGGATCAGTCCTGCAGTGGAGACGGTGTTGGGATATCACCCCGAAGAGGTTACCAATGTCGAACTCTGTCAGTTTTTTCACCCCGAAGACCTAGACACCGCAACGGAAGTCACTGCAAAGGCCAAGGCAGAAAGGTCGAACCAGGTTTTCAGTTCAAGAATATTGACCAAAGGAGGCGCATTTGTATGGATCGAATGGCATATCAATTTTATTGGAGAACGGTTTTTCCTGACTGGGCGCAACATTTCCAAGTTCAAAGAAGAGGTCGCCCGAATCGCTTACAAAAATGAGCTGTACAATTTTGGCGAAAAATCAACACTCTCGGGTGTTTGGTCAATAAATCCACAGACAAACCAGCTTGTGGTCAGTGAAGGATTCAGGAATATTTTTGGTTGGAAAGAAACCGTGACGCCGACCATCGAGCAAGTTGTTCAGGGGATTAGCCTTGAGTTTCGGCCCTTATTCCAAAAGATGCTCACAGAGTCGCTGGCAATGGGTTCTGCACTTGATCTAAAAATCAAAGTCAACGCGGGTTCTGGAACAGGGAAATGGGTTCAATTTGCCGCAGAAACAGAATCAAGTGGCGGTAAGGTTTCCAGATTTTTCGGTTCTGTAAAGGATGTTTCCATTGAGCAGGGATTCATTTATGAATTTGGGCTATACAAGGAAATGTTTGAAATGTCGCCTGAAGCGATTCTCATTGCCGATACGAGTGGCAAAATCATTTTCACCAACCATGAGGCCAATGACAGGTTGATGATAGTCGCCGATGAGTCCAAAGAAACCATGTTTTCGGATTATGAAGTACGGTTCAAGGATCTGCAACAATGGGAAGAGTTTAGACGCCAATTGGAAGTCGATCGGAACCTGAGGTACAAATCTTCCCTTCGGAAGACCAATGGTGAATTTTACGAGGTTGAGGTCAGTGCCTGTCTTGCGACAACCCAAGGGAATACATTCATCATTGCTTTTGCGAGGGATATTTCTGAGCGGGTGAGGTTGGAGAAATCACTGCAGGAATCCTCTGATTTTTTGCTCCACCTGACCGAACAGGTTCCCGGTGCATTGTATCAGTTTGTTGTGAATAGGGAAGGGGATATGAATTTTTCCTATCTCAGTCCGGGAATCAAGGACCTATTGGGAGTGAGTGATACGGAACTCAAAAAGTTCAACAATATCGGCTTGGCAATAAACAAGGTTCATCCTGAGGATATCGCCCAAGTATTGATGACGACTGTTTCGTCTGCAAAAACGCTCAGGCCTTGGCAATGTCAGTTTCGTGTGAAGGATCTTTCGGGCACGGGTTTCAAATGGGTTTTGGGCGCTGCCAAACCTGAACAATTGGAAACCGGAGAGGTGATTTGGTATGGTTACTTGGCCGATATCAGCGAGCAGAAACGCTTCGAGGAAAACCTCAGCCAGGCAAGAGAACAGGCTGAAAGGGCGAGTCAAATCAAATCAGAGTTTTTATCAATGATTAGCCATGAACTCAGGACTCCGCTCAACGCGATCTCCGGGTCTGTTTATACGCTTCTTCAGGACGAGCATTCACCCAATCAAGCATCTGCGCTCAACACGATCAACTTTGCTGTCGATAACCTGATCAGCATGATCAACGATTTGCTTGATTACCAAAAGATAGAGGCGGGAAAATTGACTTTGGAATACAATCCGATGAACCTGAAGGACGTCGTGCAGCAGGTGATCAAGGGCCTTGAGTTCCATGCAAAGGATAGTCGCAATAAGCTGCTTTTACAGGTTTCCGATGAGTTAAACCAAGAAGTAAAAGGAGACAAAGTCCGCCTTTCCCAAATACTAAACAACCTCATTACCAATGCGCTGAAATTTACAAACAACGGTACGGTAGAGGTCAAAATCCACACAGTTTCCCAATCCGAAGATAGGATCAAGGTTTACTTCGAGGTGAAGGACACAGGTATCGGGATAGCGAAGGAAAACCAAGCGCGGATTTTCAACCAGTTTGACCAGATTCAGCATTCATTCAGCAAGAAATACGGTGGCACGGGACTAGGGCTTTCGATCACAAAAAGACTTTTGGACCAAATGAAAAGCCAGATCCAACTCGAGTCGGAATTGGGTGTCGGGTCCAGGTTTTTCTTTGAAATTGAGTTTGAAAAAACCAAAAGACAGTTTGTGCCGATTACGCCAAAGGTCGAAGTTCCTGCATTGCCTCTTAGCCAAGTCAAGTTGCTGATGGCAGAAGACAATGACGTAAATGCACTAGTCTTGGGCAAAATCATCAAAAAATGGGGGATCGAGTACGATCGGGTCAATAATGGACTGGAAGCAGTCGAAGCTGTGAGCCAACGCAAATACGATTGTGTTCTGATGGATTTGCAGATGCCTGTGATGGATGGATTTGAAGCCACGGAAAAGATTACTTCCATGTCTAAGGTACCTGTGATCGCGCTGTCTGCTGCTGCCAAACAAGACATGATGGAAAAGATTGAAAGAAGCGGGTTTGTCGGTTATGTTTCTAAGCCTATCGATGCGTCCGAGCTTCTGAAGAAGATTCGGGAAGTGGTGGGTTAGTCCTCGTTCAGGGCAATTTTTAGATATTCATCCACCAACATCATATTTGGATCTTTTTCCTTGACTTCGTTCAAATACCGCAGTGCGAGTTCCTTTTGTCCTTTCAGCGCATAATATATTCCTTTGTTTCGGATCGCAAAGAGGTTTTTGGGATACTGCTTGATGCTGTAGTTGATGTCTTCCAATCCGGCATCAAGGTCTCCCAAAAGAAGTTTGTACAAGCCTCGGTTGTTATAATAATAGGCTTCGTTCGGGCGGAGTACGATTGCTTTTTCAATATCGATGAGTGCCTGTTTATATTCCTTTGTCTCTAGGGCGAGTAAGGATCTAAGGTTCAGGATATTTGCTTCGCTTGGATCGATTTTCTCGGCCTTGTCCAGAAGATTTGAAGCAATCTCTAAATTCCCAAGATAATACTCCATGTTCGCCAAATTCACAAGGATCTCGACATTGTTGGGGGATTTTTGGAGTGCAGCCAGAAAAGAGGACCTCGCTTCTTCCAGGTTTTTCATTTTTTCATATATCAATCCTTGAAGGAAATGTCCTTTCCAGCTTTCCGGATTAATTTTTAATAGGTTTTTGGTATCCCCAAGCGCTTTGTAGTATTCCCCATTGTCCAGTAGGCAGACGCCGCGTTGGAAAACTGCCAAGCTATCGGTGGGATTGGACGTTAGGATTGCGTCGAGATCGCGGATTGCGAGATCCAGTTGGTTTAGCTGTTGGTACACCAACGCCCGGTTGAAGAGCGCGTCCCTGTATTGGTCGTCGATGTTGAGGGCTTCCGTATAGAAGTCGATCGCCGCCTTGGCGTCATTTTGGTTAAGTTTTTCATTGCCTTTCAGCAGGAACCTCCCCTTCTTGTCCTCGGGACTGTCACATGCCAGTAGACTGACGGAGAAGAGAACAGGGATCAGTAGCTTAATCAGGTTTTTCACTTGGAATCGGGTTTTCGGTTTTTTCTTCTCCCAATAACACTGCAAAGGGCCGGGTGGATTCGCTCAGTTCAAATATTTTTCTCAGAACAGCAAGGGTGGGAATAATCAGAATCATGCCCATAACTCCCCAAATGGAGGCTCCGACGAGAAGTCCGACAAAGGTAACAAATGCATTGAGGTTGACGTTGCTGCCCACTATTTTGGGAGTTAGGAAATTGCTTTCGATCAATTGTATGATTTGAAAACAGACCACCACGCCGATAGGATAGAAAAGACTGTCCTTGGTGAGGAAAGCGAAAATGGTCGGAAGAATTGCACCCAAAAATGGTCCCAGATAAGGGATGATATTGAGTACTGCAGCAAATACTGCAAAGAAAACGGCATGCTTGATTCCCAATCCGAGAAGCGCGATGCTGTTGAGAACAGCGAGGATGGCCATCACCTTAAGCATACCTACGATGTACTGCTGAACTACCCGCCGGAGGTTTTTGATTTCTGATTTCACCTTTTTTTCCTCGTGGGAAGGGTAAAGACTTACAATAAAATTGGTCAGGTGATCCCTGTATAGTACAAAGAAGAATATAAAAACAGGCAGCAATAGGACGGATGAAAGCGATCCCAAGGTGCCAAAAACAAATTCCGCCAAACTGGAACTGTTGGATTGAAGCAGGTCTATCAAGTATTCTTGGTCGATGCCTTTCCCAATACCGGTTTCGAGGTGGAAATTGTCAACCAAAAAGCCATCAATCTGCACCAAATAGCCATTCAGTTTTTCGCCGGCATTTCCAACATCCTTGCTGAAACTGGCGATTTGGATGATGACAAAGGACAAAAATGCAATCAGTACCACAATGGATGCAAAAAGGCAGATGGAGGTACTCCAAATTCGAGAAATTTTTCTTCGCTCAAGCCAATTACTCAACGGGGTCAACAATCCCGCAATGAGTCCCGCAAGAAATAGGGGGACCAGAATGCTTTGTCCAACAATTAAAATGAAGATGAGGACTATAATCAGGAGTAAAACCGCAAGTGCTTTGAGGTAAGCGGGGAGAGTAAATATGTTTTGGCTCATAGAGGATTGACTTGAAAAATGTCGTGTAGAGATGGGTTTGTCGATATGAGTTTGTTTACACGGGAGGAATCGGATAGATTAAAATTAATGATATTTTTGAAACCTTAACCAATTTGTCGTGGAAAGGGAAAAGACGTTTTTGATAAGGATTTCATTTATGGTCAGTGTTTTATTGCTGGCTGTAAAATTCTATTCCTATTTCCTGACCCATTCGACTGCGATTCTAACAGATGCGTTGGAAAGTATCGTCAACGTGGTGGCTGCGGCTTTTGCGACGTACAGTATATACCTAAGCTCAAGGCCAAGGGATGACAACCACCCCTACGGACATGGTAAAATTGAATTTTTCAGTGCGGGGATAGAGGGGGTTTTGATCATTCTAGCGGGTTTGTTTATTATTTACCAGGCGGTTTACAACTGGTTTTTCCCAGTCGCACTTGTCAACCTTTTTGAAGGCATCGTGTTGGTCACGATCGCTGGCACCGTAAATGGCGTTTTGGGATTTATTCTCCAACGGCAAGGCAAAAAGCTAAACAGCGTCACACTTGAGGCGAGTGGGAAACACCTGATTTCGGATGCACTTACCAGCTTTTTGTTGATATTGGGTGTAGTGGTCATTCTCCTGACTGATTTGCAATTTCTCGATTCAGTCATTTCGATTGTCTTTTCCCTTTACATCATTTATTCGGGCTATGGTTTGGTGCGTCGGTCTGTGGCAGGGCTGATGGACGAGGCAGATCCCGCTGCAGTGGAAGCCACCGTGAAAGTTCTAAATGAAAACCGGAGGCCTGTTTGGATAGACATTCACAACATGCGGGTGCAGCAGTATGGCGGCGACAGGCATATCGATTTGCATTTGACGTTGCCTAACTATTTCAATTTGAAGCAGGTTCATAATGAAGTACATGATGTCGAAGAGGTGCTGAAGGAGAGTTGGCCAGGGGTGATGGAGGTCTTTGTACATGCTGATCCATGTATCCCCGAAAAGTGCTGTCATTATTGTCAAGTTGCCGATTGCGCGGTACGAATCAAAAAAAATGATATATTGGTCGAATGGAATACGGCAAATATGTCAAAGAATCAAAAACACTATCATGATTTACTCCGATAAGTGATCAAAAAAATTCTTCGAAAATTTGTAATATTTCGAATAATACATTTAACTTAGTATATTCAACAAAAAAAAAGCTATGAACGAGGAAAAACAATTCAGGATACTATTGGCGGTTACATCCGTTGTATGGTTAATTCTTGTGGGGGTCCTCATAGTGATCTGACAAGAATTCAAGGGTTCTGCTGTACCTTAAACAGCAATTGCTTTTCAAATGGATTAAGGAGTTAAAAAGGGGTGCATACAAATGCATCCTTTTTTTTTTAATTCCAAGCCAATAGAATCGCTTTCCTTTTCGCCAAACAAGCCGTAATTTTAATAACAACTCTATCAAACTTTAACCGTACTGAAATGAAAAAAATTCTACTCACTGTTTACTTCGCGCTGTTGGGTCATTCAATTTGGGCCCAAGAAATCAACCATGACGCCTTTATCACCAAAGCCTTGGATACAAAGACTCCGCGGTATTCTGAGATGGCGCGCCAAATTTGGGAAAACCCTGAGTTGGGTTACCTTGAATTCACCAGTTCAAAGATTTTGGTCGATGAATTGAGGGCTGCCGGATTCAAAGTAGAGACAGGAGTGGCTGATATGCCGACCTCTTTTGTCGCCACCTATGACAAAGGCGGTCCCGTAATCGGATTTTTGGCTGAATTTGATGCACTTCCGGGCTTGTCTCAGGATGCAGTTCCATTCAGATCGGTGTTGGTTGATGGCGGAAATGGACACGGATGCGGACACAATCTCTTTGGGACAGCAGTGGTAGCCTCGGGGATAGCCTTAAAGGAATGGGTAGATGCCAATAACATACAAGCGACGATCAAGATATTTGGGACGCCAGCTGAAGAGGGTGGTGCCGGCAAAGTTTATATGGTTAGGGAAGGCTTGTTCGAGGGAGTAGATGCCGTCATCAACTGGCACCCTTCTGACAGGAATGCAGCCAATGCTTCCACCTGTACGGCAGTTATGCAGGGTTATTTCAAATTCCGCGGACAGACTTCCCATGCTGCAGGTGCTCCCCAAAGAGGTCGTTCTGCACTAGATGGGGTAGAGGCAATGAACATGATGGTCAACATGATGCGTGAGCACGTAGACCAAGAAAGCAGGATACACTATGTCATTACTAACGGCGGCCTCGCCGCAAACGTAGTGCCTGATTATGCAGTAGTCGAATATATGGTGCGCCACCCGGATGTGACCGAGGTGAAACAAATGTGGCAGCGGGTAATCAAAGCTGCGGAAGGTGCTGCAATGGGTACCGGCACAAGTGTAGAAGTGGAGGTAGTTTCAGGGATATATGGCCTTCTGCCCAATGAGACATTGGCCAAAGCAATGCACAAAAGCCTGACTTCGGTCGGTGGTGTCGAGTATGACGCCGCCGAGTTGGAGTTTGCCAAAAAAATTCAGCAGACATTCAACGCACCTAGGATCCCACCGTTGACTATGGCAAAAGAAATCCAACCTTACCAATTGACCCATTTTCCAGCGTCCACTGATGTAGGTGATGTTAGCTATGTGGTACCAACCGTTGGTTTGGGGACTGCGACTTGGGTGCCTGGCACGGCTGCACATACTTGGCAAGCCGTCGCCGCGGATGGGATGACCATTGGCTACAAAGGCATGATGGTTGCAGCAAAAACGATGGCATTGACAGGTAAAGAACTGATTTTAAATCCCTTGTTAATCGAAGAAGCCAAAAAGGAGTTTAACCAAAGACTGGGGGGCTTGGTATACGAACCGCTGATTGGCGATATGAAACCACCATTGGAGTTCAGGAAAGATCAAAATAAAGTAAAATAAAAAAGGGCCTAAATGGCCCTTTTTTTATGCCAACCCTGACCGTTTGAGCAGGGCTTCCGGTTTTGGGTCTCGACCCCTGAACCGCCTATAGACTATCGAGGGATGCTCGCTTCCTCCCGCGGCCAGAATATTCCGATGAAATGAATCGGCCACTTCCGAATTGAAAACGCCCTTTTCCTCGAAAAGCGCAAATGCATCGGCATCCAAGACTTCGGCCCACTTGTAGCTATAATACCCTGCTGCGTAGCCACCTTGGAAAATATGCGAGAATGAAGTACTCATCAGCGCTCCTGGAACATCGGGCAGCAGCTGTGTCTGCTTCATGCTTTCGGCCTCGAAAGCTGCGATGTCCCTGATTTCGTTTGGAGAGGTGCCATGGTAAGCCATATCCAAAAGTCCGAAGCTAATCTGCCGAACCGTCTGATAACCTTGTTGAAAGTTCGCGGCTTGTTTGATTTTTTCTATCAGATTTTCTGGAATCGCTTCGCCCGTTTCAAAATGCTTTGCAAAAAGGTCCAAACATTCCTTTTCGTAGCACCAATTTTCAAATATCTGAGAGGGGAGTTCCACAAAATCCCAATACACACTTGTTCCAGATAAAGACTCATACGTTCCATTGGCCAACAGGCCGTGTAGGGCATGTCCAAACTCATGGAACAAGGTTTTTACTTCATTGAATGTCAGCAGTGAGGGTTTCGTTTTGGTGGGTTTGGTGAAGTTGCAGACAATAGATACATGTGGTCTTTGGTTTGTTCCGTTGAGGATCTTTTGGCCACGGTAACTTGTCATCCAAGCTCCATTCCTCTTTCCAGGGCGGGGGAAAAAGTCCGCATAGAATACCGCCAAATGTTTCCCGTCTCGGTCCTTTACTTCATAGGCTGTCACTTCCGGGTGGTATTTCGGGATGCTGGGATTTTCGATGAATGAAATCCTGAAGAGTTTCGCAGCCGTCTGAAACACACCTTCGATCACATTTTCAAGTTTGAAGTATGGTCTGAGCAATTCATCGTCGATCGCAAATCGTTCTTTCTTTAGTTTTTCGGAATAAAAAGCAAAATCCCACTTTTCCAGTTTTTCCAAACCGTCCAATTTCTTGGCGAATTCAGCGAGTTCCGTGACCTCTTGTTCTGCCTTCGGTTTTGCCTTCTCCAATAGGTCAAGGAGAAAATCCTTCACTTGAATAGGACTTTTGGCCATTCTTTCCTCCAATACAAAATCCGCATAGCTATTGTATCCCAACAGTTGTGCCCTTTCGTGCTTCAATTTGAGCATGTCCTTGATATGCTGTTGGTTGTCAAGCTCGTCGCCTTTACAGCTTTTTGTATTGTATGCGATAAAAAGCTCCCTCCTCAAGTCACGGTTTTCGGCATACGTCATAAATGGGATATAGCTTGGAAAAGCCAAGGTGAATACCCATTTCCCCTTTTTTCCCTTTTCGTCAGCAGTTTGTGCCGCGGCTTCGACAATAGAGTGGGGGAGGCCCGCAAGCTCAACCTCGTTTTCTACCACTAATTCATATTTATTGGTTTCTGCGAGTACATTTTCCCCAAATTTCAATCCCAATTGGGAAAGTTCCTGGTCGATTTGTCTCAGCCTACCTTTTTGTTCCGGATTAAGCCTGGCACCATTTCTCACAAAAGCCTTGTAGGTTTTGTCCATTAAGGTCTTTTGTTCTTCAGTCAATTTCAAAGTCTCCCGATATTCGTAGATTTGTTGGATTCTTTGGAATAGGGCTTCATCAAGCAAAACATCGTTGCTGTGCGCAGTAAGGAGAGGCGATATTTCCCGTGCCAATGCTTGAATGCGGTCGTTGGTCTCAGCACTGTTGATATTGAAAAAAATCGCTGAAATTGTGTTGAGCTTTTCCCCCGCGCGCTCTAGGGCGACGATGGTATTTTCGAAATCGGGTAGAGCTTGTTCCTTAATCTGGGAAATCTCATTTTTGGCCATTTGGATTGCCTGCTGCACTGCCGGCAAATAATGTTCTTCCTTAATCAGGTCAAAGGGAGCTGTCTCAAATGGGGTATCAAAAGGTGCTAACAATGGATTCATTTAACTTGATTTTGATCGGTAATTGCTATGAAGTAGAAGTTTAGTTACTAATTCTAGTACACAAGGATATAAAAAGCAAGCCAAAGTGCCAATCCTAGACCGTAACTTGTCAGCACTACTTTGGTCGAGATATCAAGGCTCTTTTTGCTAACAGTATGATATCCCAAAACCATCGCCCCGATATATAGAAGTTCAAAGAGGTTGGCGGTTTTGAGTGGGTAATGATATTTCTCTGCCACGGATGATGGGTCAATGATCGAGTAGGCGGAAAGGGGGAAGAAATCACGAATTTCCTGATAGCCCACATCTTCGGTGACCACGATGAAAAATAGCATTTTGATGAGCTCAGGCAGCAAGAAAATGATATCCGCTACCAAGGCAAACTTCCAGATCGCCACAAAGGGAGCCTTGTAACCAAAGGCAAACGAACCCATCCAAATCAACATGGCGGTCATTGTCACCCGCCAAAGGATCGAAAACGGCGTCCATATATAGCCCAGCGAATTGAAAACGTGAAAGATCATGAAGCCGCCTTCCTCTTCGATTTTTTCATTTCCCGGAACGGCTTCCAGAATCAAGTCGTTTGTAACATACCTGACCAATATGAACAACAAGGAAAGAACGACAAAAAATATTCTTTTGTCGAAATCCAAAAAGCCTTGAATCCGTTCATGAAGTGTAGGTGTCGTTTCTGACATATTATAGAATATTTAAGGCCAAATCTAAACGAATGTTTGGATTTGGCTCTAATTTTGGTGCAAAATTGAAACAAGTATGCATTTTACATCCCGGGTGTTATTGATTTTGATGGTGTTCGTGTCGCCGTTTATCTACGGTCAGCAGCAGCCGTTGGACAAGATCGGGCCCGATAAATCACCTTACCTCCTGCTGGACAAAGGCTTACAGTTCAGGATCACCGAAAACGTCAATGCCCTTTACAATTTTGACTTTGAGACCGCTGAGCGTGGCTTCAAAGTAATGCAATACCAGTATCCAGAGCATCCACTTCCTTATTTTCTGCTCGGTTTGAGTACATGGTGGAAAATAGCCCCGGACGTCGAGAACCAGCGCTATGACGATTTGTTCATCGACCAGATGGATGTTGTGATTGACAAAGCTGAGGCGCTGCTTGATTCAGATCCCGGAAACAAAGAGGCGTCCTTTTTTCTGGCAGGGGCTTATGGATTTCAGGGAAGACTGTACAGTGAAAGGAAAAGTTGGACGAGGGCAACCTTTGCGGGCAAAAACGCACTGAAATACCTCAACCTCAGCAAAGGCGAGGACGAGCTGAATCCCGAATTGCTCCTGGGTGATGCCTTGTTCAATTATTTCTCGGTTTGGATACCGGAAAACTATCCGATCTTGAAGCCTGTGGTTGCGCTTTTTCCAAAAGGAAACAAACAACTTGGCCTCAAACAATTGGAAGATGTAGCCCAAAACGCCTTCTATGCCCGAATAGAGGCGCAGTATTTTCTCTTTAGACTGTATGCTTCGGAAGAAAAGCAACCCTATAAAGCCTTGGCGATCACGGACTACCTTCACGGCAAATTCCCCAATAACCCATATTTCCATCGTTCCTTTGCACGCCATTTGTACACCGTTGGCAGAATCATGGAGGCCAAAGAAGAGTCAGAGGAAATCCTCAAGCGGATAGATGAAGGCTGGACGGGATATGAGGCAAATAGCGGGCGTTATGCGTCTTTCTATATTGCACAATACTACGAACGTGCAGGGGAACGGACCTCCGCGAAGAAGTTTTATCTGAAGACTTTGTCCTATGGTGAGGAGTCAGAAACCCAAGAAAGCGGATATTACCTGTATTCTCTGATCGCCTTAGGCAAGATGGCAAACGAGGATAAAAACAAAGCCCAAGCAAAGGAGTATTTCAACAAAGTGAAGAAATACGCGAAGCGAAATCATCCCGCTCATAAAGAAGCTCGTGATTACATCAAAAAGAATAAACTTTAATCACATTTATCCGTACCATTGATCATATTTTCAGGAGATAATTTGAATAATTATCCTTACTTGAGAAAAAACGATTGTAAAAATTTAGAAAAACGGACATTCATGTAACAATATTTGGTTTGGATTGCCGTTTTTTGAAAGTATTTACTTTAAAATAAATTTAAATTATATTAATTTTGCGCCACATAATATTTTGAAATTTCTATAATCATGGATAATAGCATAAGAGTGAAATTTGACAAAATTGATCGCAAAATCCTGGAGATTCTTCAGGCTAATGCCAAAATAACTAACGCCCAATTGTCAAAAGATATCGGACTCTCCCCAGCACCGACCTTGGAAAGGGTTAAAAAATTGGAGCAGTCGGGCATCATCAAAAGCTACCATGCCAAGTTGGATCCAGAGAAAATCGGTCTTGGTGTAAGTACTTTTGTGTTGGTGAGCTTGATTGGCCACAACAAGGGAAATATCGATGCCTTTATGAAGGAAATTAATCAGATCGAAGAGGTGATTGAGTGCCACCACATAACAGGTACGGGGGATTTTATTCTCAAAATCATCGCTAAAGATATTACAGCCTATCAAAAGCTGATGTTGGAGAAGGTCAGTGAAATTAAGGAAGTCGATTCCATGCAATCCATGGTGATTCTTTCTACTTTTAAGGACAGCAAAGTGTTGCCAATCCCTGCCTAAGCGAAACAAAATTGAAACTTGAAGGGTGGCCCAAAGTCACCCTTTTTTCTTTTTAATGAATCAGATGAAAAACCCTTGGAAGACCAAATCGAAAAAGAAAATCTATGAAAATCCCTGGATAACCTTGGAGGAACACCAGGTTGTCAACCCTTCAGGTCGGGACGGGATTTATGGAAAGGTTCATTTCAAGAACAAAGCGTTGGGGATTATTCCTCTGGATACTGAGGGCTACACTTGGCTTGTTGGACAGTATCGCTATACTTTGGACGAATATGCCTGGGAGATTCCCATGGGCGGTGGGCCGCTTAGCATGGATATCCTGGATTCTGCAAAAAGGGAACTGAAGGAAGAAACCGGATTGACAGCAAAAAAATGGACGCAAATAATGCGAATCCATACCTCCAATTCTGTGACGGACGAAGAAGGATTCGTGTTTTTGGCGGAAGAACTCACACATGGAGAAACCGAGTTTGATGAGACCGAACAGCTGCAAGTGATGAGAATCAAGCTAACCGAAGCAGTTCGAATGGTGATGGAGGGCGAGATCACCGATTCTATATCAATGGCCGGACTATTAAAAGTCGGTCGAATGTTTGGGATTTAAAATTGGATTGAAAATGACCATACAGGCATTTAAGGATAATTTTTCGCAGACGATTACCCTGGCCTTTCCGGTGATGATGAGTCAGCTGGGGCAGGTTTTGGTAGGCGTTGCGGATAGCATGATGGTCGGGCGGCTTGGCGCCGAACCTTTGGCCGCTGCTTCCTTGGGCAACAGTATTTTTTATGTGGTCATGATGTTTGGAATTGGCGTTTCTATGGCAATGACTCCGCTGGTAGCAATGGCCGACGGAAAGAAGAATCCCAGACGGATTTCGAGGCTTTTTGCCCATGGTTTCACCATCAATATGGTCACAGGGTTCATGCTTTTTCTGATCATTTTGCTGGCTTCGCCACTCTTGTACCATCTAAACCAACCGGGAGATGTTGTCGAGTTGGCCATTCCCTACTTGGCAATCATTACGTTTTCGCTATTGCCATTTATGTTCTTTCAGACCTTCAAGCAGTTTGTAGAGGGCCTTTCCCAGACAAGGCAAGCGATGTACATCACAATTGTTGCAAACGCCTCAAATGTCTTCCTGAATTGGGTGATGATTTACGGAAACTTGGGCTTCCCGGCATTGGGATTGAACGGAGCCGGCTGGGCGACTTTGATTTCCCGGGTCCTGATGGGATTGATGATGTGGTATTATGTCCGAAAATCAAACCGGTACAAACAGTTTTCGCTTTCCTTTTTCCCAAAGAAGTTGAGTTTCCCAATGGTCAGCAAGATGTTGAAAATCGGAGTTCCTTCGGGCTTTCAGTTCATATTTGAAGTTGGTGCTTTCAGTTCGGCAGCGATCATGATGGGATGGATAGGGGTGACGGCCTTGGCAGCACATCAGATCGCACTCAATTTGGCCTCGATCAGCTACATGATGGCTACTGGCTTAGCAGCATCCGCCACGATTCGTGTTGGAAATCAACTCGGAAGGAATGATATCCGCACGCTTCGCGAAGCCGGTTTTACCGTGTTCATCATGGTGGCTATGTTCATGTCCGTTTCCGCCTTTATCTTCATCGTCTTTAGGGAATTTCTGCCCTCACTGTATATCGACGATGCGCAGGTAATTCAGATGTCCGCCGTTTTGCTTGTCATTGCGGGATTTTTCCAGCTGTCTGACGGGATTCAGGTAGTTGGCTTGGGGGCACTGCGTGGCATGGCAGATGTGAAAATCCCCACGATAGTGACTTTAGTGGCCTATTGGGTGATCGGATTGCCCGGAGGATATGTTTTGGCATTTTCTTTTGGGATGGGGGAAATTGGCATTTGGATTGGCTTGCTTACGGGTCTCAGCATCACAGGTGCCATGCTGCTGTGGAGGTTTCATGTGCTAAGCCGGAAGCTGCTCGTTCGCCGTCAGGCCGATAATTTATCTTTGGCGTAAAATCACTTTTTGTTTTTGTGTCGGATTGCCTATTTTGAAGCATCTAGACAAAACGTTATGAAATTCAAACTCTTGATTTTTGCTGCATTGTTCATGCTGTTTGGGCATGCCTTTGCCCAACATCCCCATATCCTAACCCAGAGAGAACAGGCGGCGGTCATAGATCGCTGGTTGGATGAGCGGATTACGACGCTGTTGCCTGGGCTAATGGACAGGGCTGGTATAGACATGTGGGTCATCATTTCCCGCGAGTACAATGAGGATCCTGTTATCAAGACTTTTCTCCCCGCCACATGGCATGCGGCACGCCGCCGGACCATGCTTTTGTTGTACAAAGCCCCAAATTCCAATACCGTTGAGACTTTGGCGGTCGCCCGTTACGATGTAGGCAAATCATTTAAGCGGGCTTGGGACCCTGATTCCCAACCCGACCAGTGGAAGCAATTGGCTGAGCTGATCACGGCTCGTAAGCCTCAGAAGATCGGTTTGAATTTTGCCAAGGACTTTGGTCATGCCGATGGGTTGAACCTCACGGAGTACAACAACCTTTTGGCGTATTTGCCGAAGGATTACCATCAAAAAGTTGTATCAGCACAGAATCTGGCAGTAGGATGGCTCGAAACCCGCACACCCTCTGAAATGGCCACTTATCGTCATTTGCAAGAAATTGCACAAGATATCATTTCCGAGGGGCTGTCTGAAGCTGTAATCACCCCAGGAGTAACCACCACGGAAGATGTGGTTTGGTGGTATCGCGAGCGTATCAAAGAACTTAAATTGGACACTTGGTTTCATCCTTCGGTGGATATCCAAAGGGCCGATCCAAGTTCCCAAGAGCATTTGAGGTCGTTTGCAGTCAAGGCAGCAACTGAGGTCATCATGCCTGGAGATGTGCTTCATATTGATTTTGGGATCACTTATCTCCGTTTGAATACAGATACACAGCAGCTCGCCTACGTCTTGAGACCCGGTGAGGACGAGGTCCCACAGTACCTTCACGATGCGTTCAAAGTCGGCAACAGGTTGCAGGATATACTCACTTCCCAATTTGTTACTGGGAGGACTGGAAATCAAATATTGAGGGAGGCACGCAAAATTATGGATGCAGAAGGCATCAAGGGCAGCATTTACTCACATCCGCTTGGTACACACGGACATGCTTCCGGACCTACCATCGGCATGTGGGATAATCAGGGCGATACTCCCGGTGCGGGCGATTATCCCCTTTACCCAAACACTGCCTATGCGATCGAGTTGAATGCGGTGGTTTTTGTAAAAGAATGGAACAAGGAACTTCGCGTTATGCTGGAAGAAGGGGCCTTTTTTGATGGAGAGAAAGTAACCTATTTCAATGGAAGACAGCGGGAAATGATGACGATACCAAGAAAAACATCCTTTTTGAAAAACCAGGATTGAAAAAAGTCGAAAATTGGAAAAACCCCTACCGGAAGATCGAAGTCTGGTAGGAGTTTTTTGCCACGTTGTCCTGGATTTGGATCAATATGCCGTTGGTAACAAGAAAATGGGCCATTGAATACAGCACAATAGTGGAGGCATAAAGCAGTAAATTGGTCGAATAGAAGTCGATTGCCGTAAGTGATGCGCTCATGATGAACAGGAATGCCCCTGAAAAAACCGATATGAAGCTTTTCTTGCTCACATAGAATCTTCTCGAAAGCGCCAACAAAAAAACCGTATCGGCGAAAATGGCATATATCAGACTTGGTGTGAACAATTCATTTGTTTGCCTTAGGATATGATAGGTATAGCCAATCAAGACAATTCCGATGATAATTTCTGGTAACCTTTGACTAAGTGAAATCGGAGCTAAACGCTTGCCCATCCGCATCGAATGAATGTAGAGTAACCCATAACTGGTCTGTGCTGCTACGAAAGTACAAATCCCCAAGGTCTTGAAAAGACTTCTTTCCACGTCCATCAGCATCAGGAAATCCCCGAAGAAAGAAAAGGAAGTAGCCACAAGGGTCAGCGGCATCAGCATGTCTTGGTTTTTTCTGAAATTCTTTGCAAGACCAAAAATCAATATCGGTAGCGTCGTAAGATTGAAAAAAATAAAAGCCGGATTTTTATCTAAAAGAATGAATACCACTGTCACGAAGACAGAGGCGAAATAAACTATTGAAAACTTTTTACTCCAAAGAATCATATTGTTTCCAAGCTTCATCGGCTGAAATTACGATTCTTTTCAAATTTGTTGAAGTGAAGAATTCAAAAAAATGAAATATACTTTTATGTAATGTATATTTTAATTTTTTATTCGATTTTTTCCTTAGTCCCAGTGGGGATTTATGATGATTTTGCCATGTACTATCAAAAAATCGGTCAAAAATCGAAGAATAGGCATTTTTTGCCTTTTGGAATCAGGAACAATAGAAAAAAGGCCAAACCCGCTGTCACTGCCCCAACTCCAAAAGCCAAAGGGAAGTTCTCGGCCTTGTTGGAATGCACAATGGCTGAAAGGAACGCGCCGATACCGATTCCCGATTCCAGCGCAATGTACATCGTCGCCAAGGCTCTGCCGCGGAATTGATCCAACGAAAGATCGATTGTCCAAGCGGAGATCGTAGGTGAGTTCATCCCGACTGCCGCGCCAAAAATCACCCCACCCAGTAAGAATGTCAGCTTCGTATCTGCAAACCCAATCATCAGCATGGAAACAACCATTGAAAAAGTAGCTACTTTCATTACCGGAATCCTGCCATATTTGTCGGATGTCCTCCCCGCCACGACCCTGATACCCAAAGACGAGAGTGTAAACACGGCGAAAAACAATCCTTTGTTGGCAATGCCCAAATGCTCCGAAAAATCCGGCGTGATCGTCAACACGATCCCAAAAGAAAACACGGCGAGAAATAAAATCAACGAAGGGGTCAATACACGTTTTTCGATGATTTCGTGGCGATTGAGACGGAGCAAGCCGGGCCGGAACGGTTTCTTGTCCGTAACGGTTTCCTTCAGCCTGACCAAAATCAATATTGAAAGTATGGAAGTTGCTGCCGAAGCATAGAACAAAGGCTGGATTCCCCAGATCGAACCGATATAGCCACCCAGGGCTGGACCTGCGGCCATTCCCAAAGAACCAAACAGGGATTGGATGCCCATGGCTTCACCTCGCCTTTGAAATGGAACTATGTCTGCTACATAGGCGGATGTCCCTGTCGGTGTGAAACCGGTACTAAACCCATGCAAAAACCTCAAGAACAAAAATCCAGATACCGTCGCGAGTACAGGATACAATAGACTGGAGAAAAATGAAACCAACGCACCAAAGACCATCACGGGAATCCTCCCGATTTTGTCGGCCAATTTCCCACTGAATGGTCGCGATAACCCTGCTGATACCGTAAAAAGCGCAATGATCAGCCCTTTGTACTCTTCTCCTCCCAACGACGACAGATAGGCGGGAAGCTCGGGGATAATCATATTGAAACTGGCGAAAAAAAGAAAAGAACTCAAACAGAGCAGCGCAAAGTCCAAAGTGAAAAAGCTGGGCAGGATGCGCATGTTTGAGTTCTTCCTTTAATTCAATCTGGTAGACCTGTCAATTTTGGTTGGCTTCTTCCTCACTCTGTGCCAGTAGGTATGCCTTAATGAAGTCGTTCAATTCTCCGTCCAGCACGCTTTGCACATCTGAAGTCTCGTAGCCGGTTCGGGCATCCTTGACAAGTTTGTAGGGATGGAGCACATAGTTGCGGATTTGCGAACCGAAGTCGATTTTCATTTTCGACGATTCGATCTTGGCCCGTTCGGCATTTCGTTTTTCCATTTCCATTTGATAAAGCCTCGATTTCAACATCTGCATGGCTTTTTCCCGGTTGGCCAATTGGGAACGTTCTACCTGGCAAACGACCACGATGCCAGTGGGCTTGTGCGTCAGCTGCACCTTGGTCTCGACTTTGTTCACATTTTGACCTCCAGCACCACCCGAACGGGAAGTATGGAAATCGATGTCCGCAGGATTGATGTTGATTTCTATGGTGTCGTCCACCTCAGGATACACATATACTGATGCGAATGACGTATGTCTTCTGCCATTGCTGTCAAACGGGGAAACACGTACCAAACGATGCACGCCGATTTCGGATTTCAAGAAACCGTAGGCCAATGGACCTTCGAATTCCAAGGTCACAGACTTGATACCAGCAACTTCACCTTCTTGGAAATCGACTTCCTTAACTTTGTAGCCGTTTTTCTCACCCCACATGATGTACATTCTCATGAGCATCGAAGCCCAATCGTTGCTTTCCGTGCCACCGGCACCGGGGTTGATTTCCATCACGGCGCTGAGTTGGTCTTCCTCACTGCTGAGCATTTTTTTAAGCTCGAGCTCCTCCACTTCTTTAAGCGCCTTTTTGTATTCGGCCTTGATTTCCTCTTCGGTCACTTCCTCGGCGGAATAGAACTCAAACAGCACGTCCAAGTCTTGGATGGCCTTGTCCACGGATTCGTATGCAGTAGTCCAGCCTTTTCGGACTTGGATCTGTTTCATGATTTTCTCCGCTTCAGCAGCATCGTTCCAGAAATCCGGCTGCGAAGAAACCGCCTCCAAATCGTCTATTTCAGCTTTCTTCTTATCGTAGTCAAAGATACCTCCTCAAAGCCGAAACGCGGGCTTTCAAGTCTTTCAACTGTTCTGATGTCATAAAATGATTGATTTTTTTGAGGTGCAAAAGTCGGCAAAATTTGTTTCTAAACCTATTCCGAATCAATTCCCATAGAGAATCACCGCTTGGATTTTGTTTTTACCCTTGTGCTTGAATGTTTTGTATTGCATTTTGGAAATGACAAATCCTCCCACGATCAGTCCGCCGGAAAGCGGCAAGAGATCGCTCGCTTGGGAAAGGTCACCCTGCTGGTATAGACTGTTGATTGTGGTTGTGAGCAGCAAAATTGCCCCGGCACCCATCCCCAGGTAGGCCATGTTCCTGACGGTGGCGTTCCTTGGATCTTTATTCCTGATGTCAATGGCTGTGATGTCGGCAGGACGCAGTACATTTTCCTTCAATACCACCAAATCGGGCTGGATGTCCACAATTACGTCAGTGATGAAAAAGTCAAACTTTGTGGACTTGTAGCTGATCTCTTCCCCAATTTCAAAAGTCAGCCTTGACTTTTCCTTGGCACCATGCTGCAGCAACAGGAATCTTTTCGATTCTTCTTGCGCAAACGTCCGCAGGCACAAAAGGCAAAGCGAAACCAACAACAGGAGCAAAGGCCGAACAGCAAGCGCCATGATTCTGGGATTTTTATTGGGAAGATGGGTGAATATAAAAAAGAAAAGGCCACCCAAAAGCGGATGGCCATGTAGATTTTCTAGACTTTTATGATCCACCCACGTGAGTCTTCCTCTTTTCCGTACTTGATATTATCGAGTGTTTCCAAAACCCGGTACGAAAATGCATCCGCTGGTTTGGAAGGCAATACGTAGTCCGTACCGTAGATGTTGATCTTGTAAATCTGGGCGATCGTGGCGGCGGTTCCGGTCCCGAAAGCTTCTTGCAGGGTATTTTGCTGGATCGCTTTTTCCAATTCTTCCACGCTGAGGAATCGTTCTTCAACCTGCATTCCCCAATCCCGCGCAATCTTCAGCACAGAATCTCGTGTGATTCCTTTCAGGATTGTTCCGGTGTGCGTAGGCGCTGTAATGAGGGTATTGTTGATGATAAACATCACGTTCATGGTACCGCTTTCCTCGATGAATTGGTGGGTTTTGCCATCTGTCCACAGCAATTGCTCGTAACCTTGTCTCTGTGCCAAAAGGGCTGGATAGAGGGACGCAGCGTAGTTTCCGGCCGCTTTTGCAGCACCTGTACCTCCTTCAACTGCGCGGGTGTAATGTTGTTCGACTTTCACTGCCACCGGCTTGGAATAGTAGTGTCCAACGGGGCAGGTGAAGATCATGAATTTGTATTTCTCAGATGGCTTCACGCCGATGTAGTCATCGGTTGCAAAGATGAAAGGACGAATGTAGAGCGAGTACCCAGGCTTATTTGGAATCCAATTCCGATCCAAATCCAACAATTGCAGCAGGCCTTCCATAAATATCTCCTCGGGAAGCTCGGGTATGCACATGCGTGCAGCAGATTCGTTGAGACGTTTTTGGTTGGCGTCAGCCCTGAACAGCAGGATTTCGCCGTTGTCGTTTTTGTATGCTTTCATTCCCTCAAAAATGGATTGGCCATAATGGAGGGTAGCGTTCGCAGGATTCAGGGAGAGCGGTGCGTAGGGCTCAATGCGGAGATCGGTCCACTCGCCATTCACATAATCGGCCACAAACATGTGGTCACTGATGACTTTGCCAAAAACCAAATTGTCAAAATCGGTTTCGTGGATTCTGGAATGGTCGGTCTTTTTGACCTCGATCTGTAAGGTTGTTTTCATGGTATTATAGTCTTGGCTTCCAAGTCACTTCTTCGACTCCCAAATCTTGGGCGATGAGACGACCAAGTACAAAAAGGTAATCAGAAAGCCTGTTTAAATATTTCACAATAATCTCGTCCACGTGTTCCGTTTCCATCAGATCGATGACACAGCGCTCGGTTCGTCTGCAAACGGTACGCGCGATGTGGCAAAAGGACACGATTTGATGGCCTCCCGGAAGAATAAAATGTCTCAAAGCCGGAAGTTGGGATTCCATGGTGTCGATTTCTTTTTCGAGCAATTCCAAATCCTCTTCGTGGAGGTCGGGCCGCTTCACATTCTCCTTGCCGGGCTCTGTAGCCAAAGTCGCCCCAATCGTGAACAGACGGTCCTGAACTTCCTTCAATACGGCCTCCCTTGGTTTGTTGATTTCCTGGTCGCGCAGCAAGCCAATGTAGCTGTTCAGCTCATCGACCGTCCCGTAGGCATCGATTCGTCTGTCAGATTTGGAAACACGTCTTCCTCCCAAAAGCGAGGTTTTTCCGGTATCGCCGGTTTTGGTATAAATTTTCATAAGAAAATTGTCCCCTTGGATCCTTTTCAACGGGGTCGGTAAAAATAACACATAGGAGCCAAAATTCCTGCATGGATTATTCCACCGGAACCAAGGCCTTGCCGCGGGTCGGATTGGGGTTAAGTGTATCGGATTCGACAAGCCCGTCCCGAAGGCGTACCACGCGGTGTGCATAGTGCGCGATGTCGTCTTCGTGGGTTACCATGATGATGGTATTTCCTTTTTGGTGCAGCTCGTGGAAAAGCTCCATGATGCCGTGTGAAGTCTTGGAATCCAAGTTTCCGGTAGGTTCGTCAGCCAATATGATGCTGGGATTGTTGACCAAGGCCCGCGCTATGGCGACCCTTTGCCTTTGACCACCCGAAAGTTCGTTGGGTTTGTGGCCAACGCGGTCTGCAAGTCCCACGTTTTTCAACGCCTGAAAAGCCATTTCGGTACGGTCGGATTTGTTGTATCCCGCATAAATGAGCGGTAGGGCTACATTGTCCAGGCAACTCGCACGGGGCAACAGGTTGAAGGTCTGGAAAACGAAGCCGATTTCTTTGTTGCGGACCTCAGCCAATTCGTTTTCTGTCATGTCACTGACGTCCTTGCCGTTCAGTACATAGGTGCCCGTCGTGGGTGAGTCAAGGCAGCCAATGATATTCATCAGGGTGGATTTGCCGGACCCCGAAGGACCCATGAAAGCCACGTATTCACCTTTGTTGACGATGATGGATATGGATTTCAAGGCTTGAACCAGCTCTTCACCCATGCGGTAGGTTTTGCTGATGTTGATGGTTTCGATAATCTTTTTCATTCGAAATAAACGGTTGTTAAATAGTTGGTCCTCAAAAACAATAATTCCAAATTACGGAAAAAGTTATCATAAGTTTTCCATCTGAAGCCTTTCAATTTGTGAAATTGTCAGCCACCCCTGCATTTCCACCAAGACACTGCTGCCGTAGTTGTCCATGCCGATTTTCCTGCTTTGCTTCACAAACATGATCCAAAGCTTCGGGTCTTTGTTGAATTGGATGGCATCCTGCAAGATTTCATATTTCCGCAGTTCATCGGGCTCTTGGCTGATTTTCTTCATGACCAAAGGCGTCCAATAGGCATTTCTTTCCAAACCCAAATCCGGGCGGAATAGCTTGGCAATTTTCTCACCCGGGCTTTCGGCATTTTCATCCTTGACGAAAGCATACCATGCATCCAGATCGCTTTCCGTCCAGGTGGAATTCGGGGCAGTCATGATGAAGTCCTTTACCTTTCCAAAGTCAGCTTCACTCAGCCAATGCATTTTGTGCAGCAGGACCAAATAGGCGAATTCTGCCTTCAGGGAAGGGTTTTCGATCAGGTCAAAGCCGACTAGGAAATCCTCTGGCATTTGACGGTGAAGCATTGACAATACTTCAAAATAGCGCACCTTGTCGTTTGCTAGCAATTGCCCGGACTCATTCCATTGCATCCATTCGGGAAAGGGGATTCCACGCTTCTCCTTGATTGCCAAAGCAAGTGGTCCTTTACCTGCGAAATACATCACCGCCAAATGTTGCGGCTGAAAAGTCTGATATCCTTTTTCGAAAGCGATTTCCAAATCCACCGCGGCCTTCTCAAAATCGAGCTGTGAAATCAAAACATTTCCTGCTATCCCGTGATAGTATCCTGCTGACTGCGGAAACTGCTGCGAAATCCCGTTAAGGTATTTCAGGGATTCGTTGATATGGTTGTCAGCAAGGCTGCGAATCACCCTTGTTTCGCGGTATTCCAATTCCTCGAAGCTCATTTGCGGCTGCGCGATCAGACTATCCATCAAAGCCAAATCTGGTTCCAGTGCACGGGAAGCATGGTTGGACCATTGGTTTCTGAGGAGTGAATTTTTCAATATTTGGTTGTCGGGAAGTGACTCCGTGTCAAGGTTGGTTTCACTGAGGTTTCCCTGTAGATTCTGGGTGGCAAGGTAATTGACCTGTGTCACCAAATCCTTGGAAGGCCTTTCAATGATTTGGTCCAGCTTGCTATGCTTTGCCCGCAGCGCCAGCAGGTTTGCTTCTGCCGTGACATTGCGGGATTCCATGTTTTCCAACAGGCTGATCGCATCATCGGCTTTACCGGCGCGGGATTGAAGCAAGGCGAGGTTGTTGATGAGAAAGGGATTGTTTGGAAAAAACTTCAGTCCTTCCTGCAGGTAGAAGATTGCGGCGGGAAGTTTTTCTTGTTGGAAGAGCTTGGACGCCAAGAACAGAATGTTCGGGACATTTGGCACAAAATCAAAGCTTTGTGTCAGGTTTTCCATGCCCAGGGAGGATTGATTCAACCCAAAGCGAAGGTGTGCGGCGGCGTTTTTTGCCTTGTCGTTTTTGCGGTAGAGTTCCCAGGAGTTTTCGTAAAGGATCGCCGCTTCCAAGGGTTTTTCCACTTGATAGTAATAATCCGCGGCAATGTTCGTGTTGGCAGCGGAAAGCTGCACGCCGATGACGGCTTCCGCAAAAATGACCATCACCACCAGGCCCATGATTGCACCGATCCGCATGTGGAAATAGGCGAAGAACTTGGGCTTGAATAGGACCTTGTCTACGTCCTTTCCCGAATTGAGTACATCGGAGAAATTCGCAAAAAGGTACAGCGAGAACAGCACGCTCAAAACGATCTGGGAATACAGGAAAAGATGGGTCAAGAATTCGTACAAGGGCTGGTTGCCGTTGAATTGGGCATAGGCCCAGGTCCAAAGTACCATCGCAAACCCGGTCCAATAGAAGGCTTCCCCAATCGCAGGGTGGCCATAGGCTTGCTGGCTTTGCTCGATTTTCAACTTGATCACCCAATGCCCAATCACCCCACAAAACAACATCAACAAACCGGGCATTACGGTCGGGAAGGGGAGGTTGATGCTGCCCATTTGGCTCAGGAGCGTAAACAATACCAAGAGGAAATAAAGAAAAGCTACCAACAGGATATGCCAGGAAATTTTGATGCCGGTTCCTTTGTTCAAGCGGATCAGGAACACGCTGGTTCCCGCCACAAACACGTATCCGATATGCAGGAGAAAAAGCCCTCCGCTGATGGCTGCGATGAAGGATGCGTTTTCCGCCAACCAAAGCACGGGATCACTGATCGGGGAAAGTCTGATCAAAGAAAAAAGCGTGATTGCCGTAGTGATCAAAAGCAGGCCAAACCGCCTCCAAATTCCCCATTGAACTGCATAGAAAGCGAGTGCTACGGTCGGTAGCAGCGTACCGGCCAATAGGGCGATCAGGGCATAATTGCTGGAGATGGCCCCGATATTGAGTCCATTGACCCCGCTGAAAGCAAACAAGAGCATTGTTGCTCCGGCTGCAGCAATGAAATAATTCCGCTTCAAGGTACTGATCAAACTCAGGCCAATGACAAAAAGCAGCCATGCGATCGCTCCGTAGACTTTTCCAACGAGCGGAAATCTAGATGGACTCAGGGATTCAAATTGCTGAAAGACGAGGAAATTGTCCATTTCCACTGCAAACAACTCACCACCGAGTGATGATAGCTTGATGGGGACACTGATGGCCTCCTTGAAAATTCCGGGGACAATTGGCAGAATGCTGTCCCCCCAAAAGAATACGGACCACAAAAAGCAGAGCCCACCCAAGCTTACTAAAGTCAGCAGAAGGCCTTTTATCCAAACAAATTCCCGGGTAGTCGAAGACTGATTTGGCATTATTCGAGCACCTTTGGAACCCTGAAATAGTCAGCATCCCGCTGTGGGGCATTTTTGAGTCCAGCCTCATGGGAAAGATGCTCCCCCGTCACGTCCTCCCGCATCACATTGACCTCGGAAGACATGGTGGTCAGCGGCTCGACGCCGGTAGTGTCGACCTCGTTGAGTTGCTCCACCCAATCCAGGATTTGGGTCATGTCTTTTTTCATTTTTTCGGCACCTTCGGCATCGAATTCCAGCCTGGCCAAATGCGAGATCTTCTTGATGGTATCTAAGTCAATTTTCATGGGATTTGACAGGAGTTTTGTCAGTTTCCAGCAGGTGGTTGTCCGCCCAAATCTGGTTTTGAATGATTTCGTAGCACTTTTCCCTCAGTTCGGGCAAGTCTTTGTGGGTTTTTCCCTTGGTGTCCAAGGGCTCATGGATGACGATTTTCCCAGCTTTGAAGTTGAGGAGTAGCCTGCCATCATCGGGTAAAATTAAATGATTGTAGGATAAGGTGACAGGAATGAGCGGGATTTGTTTGTCGATGGCCAGCGTGAAAGCGCCGTCCTTGAAGCGGTTCATGTGTGGAGGTTTGCCGGTTGTAATTCCTCCCTCGGGAAAAATCACAATGCTGCTGCCCTTGTCGATCGCCCTTTTGGCGCGGATGAGTACTTCGCCGCGGCTCTTGACGCTCGAGCGGTTGACGGCGATATGGAGTTTTTTGAAATAGTACCCAAACAGTGGCACTTTCATGATGGAGCTTTTACCGACAAAGACCACATCTCCGGGGATAAAACCCATCATCGGAATGTCGATATAGGAAAAATGGTTGGCGGCAAATACATAAGCCTGACCTTTGCGGATATGGTTTTTCCCTTCGATTCGGATCGGCATGAAGATCAGGAAAAAGTAAGCCGTGGCCCAGAATTGGTTGATTTGGCGCCCATACCGTTCCCAACCAGGTACCCAAATACAGACCAATAACAAGGGGAACATGGCCAAAAATGAAACCACAAACAACAAGCCTGCATAGATGGTGTAGATTCTTCTCAGGATCAGCATAGGCTTATTGGTTGACCATATGGTTGGCGACTTTGACAAAATAGGCTATCAATGCTTCACGGATTTCGGTGTCCATGTCGATTTGGTCGATGCTGTTCAGCATGCAGTCCAGCCAGATGTTGCGCATATTCCCGTCGATGGGCCATTGGAAATGCCTGCGGCGCAGCATGGGATGGCCTCTTTGCTCCAGGTACGTATGCGGTCCGCCGAAAACATGGCTCAGGAACCAAAATAGCCTTTCCTCCGCGGGGGCCAGATCTTCAGGATACAGCTTCCGCAGTTCGGGCTTCAGCCCAACATGCCGGTAAAAATGCCGGACCAAATCCCGCACCTTTTCTTCTCCCAAAGCTTCATAGATATTGACTTCCATCGCAAATCATCGGTGGCTGCAAAGGAAAGCAGAATCCCAAAAAATCAAAAGGCTATTGAAAATATCCTGTTCGATGGACGAGTGTTATTGTTGGAGTCCGAGGTATCAGGAGAGATCAAATAGGGTGTTTGTGTTGTTTTTTGATTTGTTCGACCCCTTTGGGGTCGTTGGGGAATCGAATCGGGTCCGTTTTTCCCATGGGTTTCACCCATGGCTATTGAGAGGTTTGACCCTTTCAGGGTCATTTTTTTAGTCGAATGACTTTTCGACAAATCATCTTTAAGTTCGATTTCATGGGTTTTGTGGATCTGATTTTTTGTTTGTTATAGGTATGAATGACCACGAAGTGGTCTAACCTTTCAATAGCCCCCGGTTGCACCGGGGGATTGGGGAACGTTCGCGGTATGGAAACAACCCCAACGGGGTTGAACGATTTCCGAAATCAATTTTTACAGCAAATACTTCGGGTCAAACCCAATTTCATGTTCTTCCAACAAAGCCATGTATTCATCCAAAAAGGTGACCTTTTGGTGATGATCTTCCTGATTTTTGATGTATTGGATCAATCGGTCTTTTGATTTGATTGATTCTGAAAAGGCGCCGTATCCGTCTTGCCAGCCTTTGAAACTTGAAAAAACCGCCTCTCTCATGATGAAATCGCTGCTAGCCAGCTTGATGTCCTTGACCAAGGCTGCAATTAAAATGGTAGTATTGACATGGGTTAGAATATGGATATGGTCCTGCATGCAATTGATCCGATAGAGATGGCAGTTTTTGTTGGTGAGCAGATGGTGAATAAAAGCCAAAAGTCTTTTTTTCTCAGAAAGGGCAATAGTGGGTTCCCGGTTCTTCGTGGCAAAAACGATGTGGTAGATTAATTGGGAGTAGGTGCTCACAGCTTATCGTATTCGGATGATTGACAGCATGGAATTTAGTCTTTTTTTAGAATGTATCAAATAGTTCGACCCCTTTGGGGTCGTTGGGATCGGAACGGTGTGATGCGTTCCACGGGCGGCGGCCCGTGGCTATTGAGAGGTTCGACCCTTTTAGGGTCATTCTTACCTTTACCGCCTTGTTTCGATCAATGATGACGGAGTGGTCCAACTTTTCTATACCTGTCCGCGGTGGCGTGGCCCTCGGTGGTTTTGAAAATTATTGGGATGGGGGAACGTGAAATTCAATGGGATGGCACCAAACCCGTCCAGACACCCAATTCCACGCTCCGTGATGCCGAAAGGCCGCTAGAAACTCTTGCCAATTGAAAGCTTAAATCCTCTATTGAATTCGGTACTGCTATCCGACGTGATATTCGTGAGACCATGTTCATAGGTGAGCTGTACATTGAATCCCAACCCCATATTCGCCCCTAACCCGACAATACCTGCTAGATCGAAAGTATTGTATGAATCCCGTAGGACTTCCCTTTCATCGACTATTTTGTCGCCGTTTGACCGGATCACTCGAACGGAATTTAACAAGAATGAGGGTTGGGCGCCAAACAATAGAAAGACTGACTTTGATGCGTTGTATTTGACCAAAAGCGGGATATCCAAATAGCTGTTTCGGCTCCTTACGGAGGCTGGTAGGCCAACAAAACTGATTTCTGAGCCCTTGGTAGACCATTGAAGTCCCGGTTCAAAAGTGAATTTTCCCTCCATCGGGACTTGATAGTATCCCCCAATATGGTATCCCACTACAAAAGCATTGGGTTCGAAACTATCCCCACCCACCGTAGTGAAGCTCGGGCCAAACCTCAGGCCAAATTGCGGGGATTGTGCCTCTGCTGCTGCGATTAGGATGATGCAAAGGAAATTAGCAATCAAGAGTCTTTTTATCATCTCAGATATGTTTTAGCTGTACGCCTAAAGTAATTGGTTTCGGTTGAAAAAAAATGTTAGATCCCGAAAGTTTTTAGGATGTAATCTCAAACCCAGATTTAAGGGATTTCCAATCCTGGATTATTACTTTTTTTGAAATTGCATTCCGATCTTAGAACCGAAACGAGTCACCTCGGAACCGACACGTGTCAGCAAAAAGCCGACACGGGTTACCTCAGAACCGACACGAGTCAGCAACAAACCGACACGAGTCACCTCAGAACCAACACGAGTCGGTAACAAGCTAACACGAGTCGCCTTAGAACCGACACGAATAGGAAAAAAGCCGACAGGAGTCGCCTCGGAACCGACATGTGTCAGCAAAGTGCCGACACGGGTCAGCAAAAAGCCAACATGAGTCACCCCAGAGCCGACACGAGTCAGCTCCAAACCGAAGTGAGTCGACAAAAAGGGAACATAGGTCGATCTATAGCTTGTGGAAAATAGCCCAACGACTTACTAGATTGAACCAGTAACAGCAGCAAATGGAAAAATAGGTTTGCCCTTATTTGTCTGCCAACACAATCCTTTTCCAAAAATGCGGCAGGAGGCCGAGGTAGTCCATCACAAAGGCCTCGATTTTTGAGCGGAAGGCGCTGCGGTTTTGGAGTTTGATTTGGATGCTTTGGGGTTGGGTGATGGGCTTCCCGATTTGGGAAACCAAAAATACTTCTGCGGCGTCCCCGAAGCCCTGCGCCACCAATTCCCGGGCGAGTTCGAAGGCAAAGTGGTTGTAGATTTTGCCGACATGGCTGATGGGGTTTTTCCCGGCTGATGCCTCCAAACTCATGGGCCGGAACGGCGTGATGAGTCCATTGACCCGGTTGCCGCGACCGACTTGGCCGTCGTCGCCGTTTTCCGCGCTGGTACCTGAGACGGTCAGGTAGATGTTTTCCTGTGGGTAATTGTCCGCGGTATTGACAAAAACTTGTGCGGGGTCGAGGCCAAATCTCCCCGCCACGCTGCTGCGAATCGAATTGATTTTTTCCACATAATCCCCGATATCGGCGATAAACCTGTCTACCATCGCCACTGCGACGGTGAACTGCGCCTCGCCCTGATGCCTGACCCCCATCACTTTGATGTCCTCACCGATATAAGGGAAAAGCGACTTCGTCTCCGGGCTATTCAGAAAAAGCTCGATTTCCAGCACCTTTTTCTCCAAATCCGAAAAAGGGTAATAGCCCACGCCAAAAGAAGTATCGTTGGCAAGGGGAATCTCACCTGATCCGAAGCGTTTGAAGAGCGCCACCAACTCGCTGCTGCCGGGGCGGATTTTGGGGATGATGCGGATATCTTTTTCTACATCCAAAAACCGCAGGTGGGAGGAGATGCATTTCTTGGCAGCCGCCACCGCCAATTCGTCCACAGGGATTTTTTCTCCATTGACCAAAGAAGTAGCCCTTCCCGCAAGAAAAAGCTCAATGGGCTCCAGGATTTTCCCTCCCTTGTACTTGGGCGCGGATGCGCCGCCGACCAAAAGCGCCTTATCCACATTGTAATGGAAAACGCTGCCAAAATGCTCCAGATAGTAAGTTGACAGTGCCTTGGAAACCGATTCCACTACATCATCACAAAGTGTGTCCGGATGCCCAAGGCCTTTGCGTTCGGCCATTTCTTGGCTTGGATAGGGCGCGAGGTCCTGGATTTCTATGGCACTTTTCATTTTCTGAATCGCTTAAAACGTGTCCCCTTGTCCTTTGGAATTGGCGAGGGAAAATGGGTCCGATTATTTTCAAAAAGTTAGGAAAAATGAGGGATTATTTGGTGGGAAAGTAGGAATTCTATCCCGCTGATGTCTTCACTTTTGGATACGCGGTGATTTTGTTGCTGGCACCAATTGCCCAAGATTTTTGAGCTTCAGACTTGATAAAACATGCTTTAGCGCTGCGTCGCGTTCAGGCTTTGTTCACCAGGGCTGATTCGAGCATAGTCCGTCTGTTTTGTAAAATACTCCAAGACCAGCACCAAGAGCATGGACACTGTAAACGCGACTTTCTGCATGATGGCCAGCAAACCCCAATCCCCCAATCCGTAGAGGAACAGGGTGAAGTAGAAAATGAGCATAGACAGGATGCAGAAGATTTTGATCAGATGGAGCTTGGTCTTCAGGGTAAACACCGTGATGTAGAATATCCCGAGCATGGCCAGCGTGCTTGATATCGTTACCATCATATCGTGGAGGGGAGTGGCAATCAGGAAGGTGAATAGGATATTGGAGATGCCGACGATCTTCAGGACTTTTTCTCCATGATTGTTGGAAATCTTATTGGACATATTGATAAAGAATATGCCATAGCCAAGCGCATGGAATGCAATCCCGATAATCGCCCAAATTCTTCCAGGGTTTTCCTTCCCATTGAGGGCATTGTCCTGGAATAGGTTGGTGATGAAGTTTTTTGTCCAATCAAACCCTTCTGAATCCATATCGAGTAGGGAACCACCGGGATACAGCGCTGCCGCGATACCTATCAAAGACACTGAAATCACAATGCAAATCAGAACCGCGTGATTTTTGATGATTTGTCCCATGTTTGCCGTGGCAGTCTTTGTTGGTTTGAAGCCGATACGCCCAAATATCGGAAATTTGTGGAATTCCTTTTTCAGGAGATGTTGTTCATTGTTCAAGCCTTTGGGAATGTTTAAATTCACCAAAATCAGACAAGCTTGTTTACTTTTACGATATGTCAACCGCCCCCTTGATCCGGCATTTGGAAAGTTTTATTCCGCTTTCGCAAGACGAAAAAGCCCTGTTTGAAGGGCGATTTGCGGAAATGAAGGTCAAGCGCCGGGAAAAAATCCTCGTCGCGGGGGAAGTCTGTAGGTATTATTATTTTATCATCTCAGGCTGTTTTAGGCTGTTTGGGGTGGATGACAAAGGCTTTGAACACAATATCCAATTTGCGGCGGAAAATGATTGGATTGCAGACGTCGGCAGTTTTTATACCCAAAAACCCAGCCTGATGGGCATCGAATCCTTGGCACAATCGGAAGTCCTTCGAATTGCCCAGCGGGATTTGTTCGATCTATTCAACCTTGTACCCAAGCTCAACCGCATTTTTAAGGTGATGATTGATCTCAAATACATTGAGCTTCAAAACAGGGTCCTGCAAAATTTCAGTTCCACCGCCGAGCAACGGTATTTGGCTTTTTTGGAACAATATCCCCAGCTCAAAAACCGCCTTCCCAACACCCAAATCGCTTCCTACATCGGCATCACACCGGAGTTTTTGAGTAAAATCAGAAAGGATCTGAGGAACAGCTAGGGGAATTTCTTAAGGTAGTTTAAGGGTGTTGATGGGCAAGATCACCCAACTTTGTCCCCACAATCATCAACAAACAACACCATGAAAATTCTGCTATCCATCCTAACTCTTGTTGTCATGAATACTTTCGTACAGGCACAGTCTCCAATCGAAGAAATGGTTAAAGATTGGGAACGCGCCAAAGCTTACACCAAAGAGTACCTTGATGCCATGCCTGCTGACAAATACGGCTACAAACCAACCCCGGAAATTCGGTCCTTTGCCCAGCAGATGCTGCACCTGACCGATGCCAATTATGGTTTTGCTTCGGCAGCAACGGGGGTGCCGAGTCCGGTTGGCTTCGGCGAATCCGAAAAGTCCACGGACCAATCCAAAGAAAATGTGACCAAGCTCGTGATGGCTGGTTATGATTTTGTAATCAACAGCATCAAAACCATGTCACCCGCCCAACTTAACGAGGTCACAACCCTCTTTGGAAGATTCGAAATGAGCAAGGGAAAAGCCTTGGAAAAGTGTTTTGAGCATCAGACCCACCATAGGGGACAGACGACGATTTACCTGAGATTGGTAGGGGTGACGCCTCCAAATGAGAAGCTATTCTAAACTTTTTTTGAATTCGAGCATGAAAGGATATACCATTGGGCTGTTATTGGCATGGATTGCGCTGGTCGTAGATGCCCAGCAGCTTCAATTCAAAAACAAGGAGTTTGAACTTCACAATGTCACGGGAGAGGTGGTCAGGTTCCAAGGCAAAAAAGTGCTTCGTATCGAACGGGACTTGAATGCAATCCCCTTTGATTCCACCCGCGTGGAGGCTACGGTTGACGAGCCACATTATGCCCGTTTGATGGATTTGGATGACTTCGAAAACGGAACAATCGAAGTCAAAATGTACAGCCAATTGCAAGACCCTGCGCCGTATTCTGGCATTGCAGGTTTTATTGGGGTTTTCTTTAGGGTTCAAAAAGATGATTCCGCGTTTGAGAGTATCTATGTCCGGCCAAAGGTCGGCAAATCCGATAACCAAAGGCACAGAAACCATGCGGTACAGTATTTTTCATATCCCCATTATAAGTTTGACACCTTGCGAAAGATTGCCCCATTCCGCTACGAAGGCTCAGCCCCGGTGGCATTGAACGAGTGGATCACCATGCGCATCGAGGTCGATGGCGAAACTGCCGAGATGTTTATCAACGACATGAGGTATTCCTCCTTTATCGTGGACAAAATGCTCGGGACATCTAAGAAAGGATATGTGGGACTCTATGTCGATATTGGTACGATCGGATATTTCCGTGACTTGAAAGTGACAAAGAAAGCTTTGCAGGTCAGGAAGGCGGGCGAAAAGGTGAGTGATATATAAACTTATATTCTTAAAACAATGAATAAGATAAAGGTGGCTTTAATAGGTCTCTTCTCCCTGATTTATGGAACCCAGGCCCAAACCATAAGATTTGAGGGAAAAGAATTTGAAATCTCACATGTAAATGCCGCCGTGGTGCGACTGAACGGGGAAGAAGTACTCCGGCTCGAGCGGGATTTGGAAAATTATCCGATTGAAAGAGGGGTGGATGAACCTACGTTCGTCAAGCTTACTGATCTGGATCTGGAAAATGGAACTGTTGAGGTCAAAGTCCTCAGCCGATTATTGCCTGGGGCCCCCGCCTTTGCACGTGGGTTTATTGGCTTGGCTTTCCGGATTAGCCCTGACAATTCAGCCTACGAGTCGATTTATATCCGTCCGACCAATGGCCGGGCAGAGGATCAGATTCGTAGAAATCATTCGGTCCAATATTATGCCTATCCAGATTACAAATTTGACCGATTGCGGAAGGATTTTCCCGAGATGTTCGAAACCTACGCCGATATGGGATTGGATGAGTGGATCACCATGCGGATCGAGTTCCGGGACAAATCCGCCCGACTCTACCTCAACGACCAAGAGCAGCCTGCCTTATTGGTCAAAGAAATGCTCGGCGCCAGTACCAGGGGATCAATCGGACTTTGGGTGGAAGTGGGGACGGAGGGATTTTTCAAAGAGCTAAGAATCAATTAAGACTAAAAACACTTTCCATTGTTTTATAGAAAAAAACAGTTCGATGTCTTGGGATTTGAAGTAGCCCGCCCAAAGTCAATCTTTAATGTGATTCATTCAATTCACCGACTCCCGGTACTCCTTCGGCGACATGCCTACCTGCTGCTTGAAGAGTCGGGTAAAGTGCTGGGGATATTTGAACCCCAGGCCATAGGCAATCTCGCTGAGAGATAACATTGGATCGTGGATTTTTTCCTTGGCCACGTCAATCAGTTTCAGTTGGATGTATTCCAAGGCGGTTTTACCGGTTTCCTTTTTGATCAGATCGCCAAAATAATGCGGGGATAGATTTAGCTCGCCAGCGCAATAGGTGACCGATGGCAGTCCGACCGTTTGGGGTTTTTCGGAGGAAAAGTAATCTTGCAACAAGCCTTCAAAGCGTTCTAAAATCCCGCTGTTGGCTGATTCACGGGTGATAAACTGTCGGTCATAAAACCGCATGCAGTAGTTGAGCAAGAGTTCAATATTGTCTGCCAAAAGGGTCTTACTGTGCTTATCCACGGCATGATCGAGTTCATACTGGATCTTGGAAAAGCAGTCCAGCACCAATTGACGTTCACGTTCGGAGACATGAAGTGCCTCACTGACCTGATAGCTGAAAAACGTGTACTCATTGATCCGCTGTCCAAGCGAAGTGCCCTTGATCAAATCAGGATGGAATACCACGCCAAAACCTTTTGGCTGATAGAGTTCCTCTCCTCCGTCCGTCCCGAAAATCTGCCCGGGACCGATGAAAACCAAAGTACCCTCTTGGTAGTCGTAGGTGTTTTTGCCGTAGCGAAGATCACCGCAGACGACATCCTTCAGTATGACCAGGTAAAAGCCAAAATAGGTTTTGCGAAGCCTACGGGGATTGGCCTTGGAAAAATCAATCACTGACACAAGCGGATGCAGGGTCTTGTGATTGTTGAAGGCATTGTATTGGCTGACGGTCTCAAATCTTAGGATATCTTCCATGGCTGTAGCAGATGATGATTCAAAATTAACTACTTACAGGTCAAATTATTAGCGATTCAACTCAATCAGTGAAATTGGTAAGTAATCCTGTGTTTTGTATAAGTCGTGAATTCGTGAATCGAAGGATCTTTGAGAAATTAAAAAACCCATGAAAAAGCAACTCTTCGTATTTGCCCTGTTACTATTAAGCGCAAACCTCTCGTTTGCCCAATCTTCAACCGAGCAGGAAATCAAAAAACTATCCATGGACAAGTGGCAGTGGATGGCAGATAAGGACATCGCCAAACTCACTCCTTTGTTTCATCCTCAGGCAAAGTTTGTCCACATGAGCGGCACCTGGACGACACCTAGAGAACTCGAAATCATCGAAACCGGTAGCATTTGGTACAAGAAAGCAACTGTTCACGATACTGCTGTGGAAATAGTAGGAAATACGGCCATCGTCTGGAATCGGATTACACTCGAGTCGGTAGTTCGTGGAAATGACGCCAAGGTCGAATTTACTGTGACTGAAGTGTACCAAAAAGAAGGTTCAGCGTGGAAAATGCTAGCCTTGACCTTCAGCAGCGTGCGTGATACGCATCAGCTCGAGAAGTAGACAACCCCCAACTGAATTTCATGAAAAAGATTTTCCTCTTAAGCATATTGGCCATACTGTCCTTCACCTCTTTTGGACAAGGCCCCTTGGTTCAAACCAAATCCGGTAAAATCCAAGGAGTAATTGAAGAAGGTGTTTCCAGCTTCAAAGGGATTCCCTTTGCGGCGCCACCAGTCGGAGAATTCCGATGGAGACCGCCACAGCCAGTCAAAGCTTGGGAGGGAGTGAGAGATGCTACGAAGTATTGCGCGGATTGCCCGCAGCGAACTTGGCAAGGTTCTACAGCAGTTATCTCTGAAGATTGCCTTTACCTAAATGTGTGGACTCCTGCCAACGCAATGAAAGACTCGAAATTACCGGTGATGGTCTGGATTCACGGAGGCGGATTCACTGGTGGTAGCGGTTCGGGTCCAGGCTCGGCGGGAGATGCATTTGCGAAGCAGGGAGTTATTTTAGCCACGATCAATTACAGATTGGGACGCCTTGGACACTTTGCATTTCCAGCATTAAGCCAAGAACATTCGGAAGAAATGAAGGGCAGTTACGCCTACATGGATCAAATCGCTGCCCTCAAGTGGGTTCAGGAAAACATCTCTGCCTTCGGGGGAAATCCTGATAACGTGACCATTTTCGGTTTTTCGGCAGGTGGCGTATCGGTGCATTCACTTTTGAGCATCCCTGCGGCCAAAGGTCTTTTCCATAAAGCGATCAGCCATTCCGGTGGAGGACGTGACGGCGTATTGACAGGAAGGCCGATCGACAAAGAGAATGCGGATGCCCTATACGCGATCTCGGCAGAAACCATCGGGATCAACTTTGCCAAAAGGCATCAAATCAATGGAACAGATCAGGCTGCTTTGGCAAAACTTCGGGCCTTGCCTGTGGAAGCAATCGTGGATGGCGGACAGGAGGCAGACAGTCTGGGTAACCGAACCTACTCAGGCCCAATCCTCGATGGCAAATTGGTTGTAGAAACAGCCGAAACCGCCTATCTGGCAGGAAGGCAGGCACTTGTTCCGCTAATGATCGGGAATTGCAGTGCTGAAAATGGAGGGCCATTTGTCAATAACAGCACGAACAAAGAGGAACTCTTTTCCTTGTTCGGAGATCTTGCAACTGAAGCAAAAGCGGCCTTCGATCCGGATGGAACCAAAGAATTTGCGGAGGTCCTGACCAAGTTCAACACGGACTGGGTTTGGGGCGAGCCTGCACGGATGACAGCCAGGGAATTTGCGGAAAAAAGCCAGCCTGTTTACATGTTTCAATTTGGATATGTTCCAGTCGCAAACAGACAGCGGTCACCCTATGGTGCTGGTCACGGTTCGGATATCGCTTTTGCGTTCAATACCCTAAATGCCCGCTGGGGAGCAAATGGCGAAGCAACTCGTGAGGAAAAAGAACTGGCGAGGATCATGAATAATTATTGGACAAATTTTGCCAAAACAGGCAATCCCAATGGAGCCAATCTTCCTACCTGGCCTCAATATAAACTTCAAAAAGAAGAGATCTTGAATGTCGATTTGAATGGAGATGTCGCCAGCCAACCCGATCCCCGCAAAGCGAGATTTAATGTGATTGAAAAGGCATTTAAACAAAGAGAACGTTTACAACTACGTGGAGGCATTTAATCTGAACAACAATAAATCATTGAAAATTATGAAACTACTCGTATTTATAACCTTAATGTTGGCTGCTGCTTTAACAGATACATTAGGACAGGATGTTACCATCTTCCCAAAGGGCGAACAGGCACCCAACGTAAATCATGTCGGAGTGGTATGGCGAAGCCAATTGGTTCAAAGTGACAGCGTGTTCACTTTTGGTATTTCAGAAGTTGCATACGAGCCAGGTGCCCGATTAAACTGGCATAGCCATCCAGCTGGCCAAGTACTTCTAATCACGAATGGTACAGGGTATTATCAGGAAAAAGGAAAGCCAAAACTTACGGTTCGCAAGGGTGATATCGTAATCTGCCAACCTGGAGTTGAACACTGGCACGGAGCAACTCCACTGAGTGGACTTACCTATATCGCGACTACTCCAGCCCAGAAAGGGCCAACCATTTGGTTACAAAAAGTAAGTGATGAGGAATATGGTATCAAAGAATAAAGATAATAACGAATGAGTTTTAAACTTTAAATAAATAGGCATGAAAATCATCCACGTATTAGTGAAAGCGCTTTTACTTATTACCATCATTTCCACACCTGTTCGGTCGCAGACTTCTCCCCAAGCTTTGGCAGAGGGGAAGCGCATTTACGAACTCTATTGCGCAAATTGTCATGGAAATAAAGGCCAGGGAGCTGTCAAAGCAGGTTTCGAGATTTCAATTATCACCGAGAGGGGCGGAAAGCAGCCACCGGATCTTACAGATGAAGTTTGGGATCACGGTTCGACCGATGCCGAGATTTTCAAGGTACTCAAAGAAGGCATTCCTGCGGGGATGATGCCATCCCTTGCTGGGAGTCTTTCAGACGAACAAATCAGAAATGTTGTAGGGTATGTCAGATCCTTGGCATCCTCTAAAACTGTGGCTTTGCCCACTGTTTCTAATTCCCTTGCCAGCAAAGAAATTACCCTTGAGCTGGAGGATTATTTCGAATTGCCTATCACCGGAGACATGTCGGCCGATCGCGTTTCTGGGGTTTTGGCCCGAGGCAGTATTATGATTGATGAACCTGGGGACAAACAAAGGTTTTTTATCAACGACTTAACCGGTCCGCTTTACATTCTCGACAAACAGACAAAGCAATTAACCACGTACCTTAATTTCGCCAGCTTGTTTCCGAACTTTACCGCCGAGCGAGGATATGCAGCAGGAATGATGAATTTCGTTTTTGACCCCGAGTATTCGAAAAACGGCATCATCTACACCCTTCACATGGAGAATACCGGTGCCCCGGAAGGGAGTGCAATACCAAAGACGGGCGTTGTACCTGGACTTAACCTGGAAGGCTACACCACCACAGAAGCACTAGCGAAAGTAACAGCGGCTCCGGATGCCCGATTCGCACGAGAGTTAGTGATCGTGGAGTGGACAGATCGGGATATCGGAAACACAACTTTCGAGGGAACGGCCCGCGAAGTTTTTAGACTATATGTGCCTGGACTTTTTCATCCACTCAATGAAATCACGTTCAATCCGGCGGCCCGTCCAGGCGACCCGGACTGGCGAGTGATGTACCTCGGAATTGGAGATGCAGGTACGGGAGAGCGGCCAGGGCCAATGCGTATGCACGCCCAAAGGCTGGACACCTACCAAGGAAAGATTCTTCGAATCATTCCTATGCTGAGCGAGCACCAAACCACCAGCACCGTCAGTGAAAATGGCAGATACCGAATCCCAAATGATAACCCTTTCTTCTCGCAGGAAGGTGCCAGAAAAGAAATATGGGCATACGGTCTGCGAAATCCTCACCGCCTTACTTGGTATATCGACCCAAAGCAGCCCCGTGAACCGATATTACTTGCCTTTAACATCGGTCTGATAAGCTGGGAGACTGTAATGATCATCAAAAAGGGAGCAAATTATGGTTACCCTCTTCGAGAAGGTACCCAGAGTATGTCAGAAAATAACGGAATGGGACCGCTTCCCACTAAGGATATTATCCCAATCCTGCTTTCTGACAAAGATACGCTTGGTACCGTAAAACCTACCTATCCTGTACTAGCATATCCTCACAATCCCACTGGAGGCGATGCGATTGCGAACGGATTCGTTTATCGGGGAAAAAGCCATCCAACTTTGCAAGGAACCCTGGTCTTTGGTGACATCACCACCGGCCATCTTTGGTATGCCAATATGAAAGAAGTACTGGCAGCAGACGACGACAACCCGCTCACACTTGCACCCTTAATTGAATTAAAGACCAAGTTAAGGGAGATATCAGAAGAGACTTATCGGAAGAGAGGTGGTCGACCAGAAGGACTTCCGGGAAGGAGTGCTGTTGCTGGTGGTGGACGCCTGGACATCAGGATTGCAGAGGATAACGAAGGCGAACTATACCTTATCAGCAAAGGTGACGGCATGATCCGAAAATTCGGAACTATTAAGTAACCCAACCGGGTGGACACTTCTTCTGTTTCGATTAGTGTCGCCACTAACCGCAATAAACATTAAATCAAGTGAGTAAAGACACTCACTTGGACACAAAAAGTTATAACCGCAAAAAATATGAAAAAGGTAACGGAAATCAACCGACGCGATTTTTTTAAAAACGCAGCTTTGGCAGGTGCAGGATTAGTCCTTTCATCTGGTACCGTATTGGCTTCAGGAGAAGATAAAACAGCTTTTATCCAGTCACCAAATAGTAATCTATCCACACTCCCTACCCGTAAACTCGGTCCCTTGGAAGTAACCGGAATCGGTCTGGGCTGTATGAGTATGGTGGCAGGAACTTATAATCCTACACCTCCGAAAGATGAAATGATCGCCCACCTTCGTAAGGCAGTGGAACTGGGAGTAACCTTCTTTGATACCGCTGAAGTATACGGTCCCTATGGCAGTGAGGAATTGGTTGGAGAAGCCTTGAAACCTTTCAAGGGAAAAATCACCATCGCTTCCAAATTTGGATTTGAAATTCAAAACGGCCGAAGAATGGGACGAAATGCCACACCCGAATCCATCAAAAAAGTGATCGACGGTTCCCTCAAAAGGCTGCGTCTGGAAACCATAGACCTATATTACCTGCACCGAATGGATCCAAATGTTCCCGTTGAGGAAGTTGCGGGAGCAGTGAAAGACTTAATCGCAGCAGGCAAAGTAAAGCATTGGGGATTGTCTGAGGTTTCTCCCGAGACACTGAGAAAAGCTCATGCAGAACTTCCAGTAGCAGCTTTACAGTCAGAGTACAACCTTGCTGAGCGCGTAGTAGAAAACCAAATCCTTGAAACCTGCGAGGAGCTTGGAGTTGGTTTTGTCCCTTGGGGACCCACCCATCGCTCATTTTTGGCTGGACGTTTCAATGAGTACAGTCGATTTGACAGTCAAGACCGCCGCTCTCAGCTTCCGTTTTTCTCGGCAGAAGGTTTTGCTCAAAACATGCCTTTCCTGAGAGTGGTCAGGGACTGGTCTCAGAAGAAAGGAATTACCATGGTTCAGTTTTCATTGGCTTGGCTTTTGGCACAAAAGCCGTTTATCGTACCCATTCCGGGAACCATCAGTCCACAACATCTGGCCGAAAACCTAGGGGCCTTGAATGTGAAATTTACTGATGCTGAATTGAATGAAATACGGGCTGAAATTGAGAAATTCAAATTTCTCGGGGTCAGAGCACCCGAGACGGCGTTTATAGATCAATAGGAATTATTGCCTATCTTGAAGGCTCCGTTTCGAAAAAATAAATCGAATCAGGCTAAATCATTCAAAAATATGACTAGTGCCAAAGAAAAACTCAACCGCCGCTCCTTCCTCAAAGTCTCTGCTTTGGCGGGAGGAGGATTGATCCTTAGCTTCAACTGGCTGGCGGGATGCAAGCCCAATTCGGAAGAAGTAATTGGCCTGCCCAAAGAGTGGTTTAGACTCAACGGTTTTATCAAAATCGGTGAAAATGGGCTGATTACTATCATGTCCCCCAATCCCGAGGGAGGGCAAAACATCAAGACTTCCATGCCTTTGATCGTGGCAGAGGAATTGGATGCAGATTGGAAAAATGTGGTGGTAGAACAAGCTCCACTTGACACAGATAATTTTACCCGTCAGTTTATCGGAGGAAGTCAGGCCATTCGGATGGGTTGGAAAGCACTCCGTACCGCAGGGGCCACTGCCCGATATTTGTTGATCCAAGCTGCTGCACAAAGCTGGAAGGTTGCTGCTTCGGAAATCACCACCGAACCCGGATTTTTAGTGCACAAAGCCAGCGGAAAAAAAGCCCATTTCGGAGAAATGGCTTCTTTGGCTGCTACCTTGCCCGTACCGGAAGAGGTTCCTTTGAAGGAGATCTCCCAATTCAGGCTGATAGGCAAATCCCACAAAAATGTGGAGGCCAAAAATATCCTAACCGGAAAACCACTTTTCGGGATCGACTACAAAAAAGAGGGAATGCTCATCGCCATGATCGTGCATCCTCCGGCGCATGGATTGCGACTAAAGTCATTTGACGATTCTGCTGCGCGGGCCATGCCGGGAATCCGGGATATTTTCCAGATCAAATCCCATCAGGACGAGTACGAACGCACTTTTTTCGACACAACGAGTTTCACCGATTTGGTGGCCATCGTGGGCAATTCCACCTGGGAAGTGATGAGTGCCAAAAAGGCCTTGAAAGCGGAATGGGAGGAGTTTGCTACCTATGAAGAAAAGCGGGATTGGAATGGGAGAAAGGAACTCCGAACTATCCCCGGAGGCCTGGAAAACCACGAGCAGCAACTTCAAAAAATGGCCGAATCAGCCAAAATAGCCCGAACCGTCCGCAAAGACGGGAATCCTGAGGCCGCTTTTGCCTCAGCAGCCAAGGTCATAGAACAAACCTACCGAGGACCGTTTTTGGCACACAATTGCATGGAGCCGATGAATTTCTTTGCCCATGTGCAGGGAGATCGGGTCGATTGTGCCGGACCGCTTCAAAAACCGGAGTTAACCGAACAGGCACTTTCAACCCGACTGGGAATACCTATCGAAAATATCAACATTGAAATGACCCGATTGGGCGGTGGCTATGGTCGCCGTTCCTATGCACATTGGCTGATCGAGGCGGCTGTGATTTCCCAGAAAGTCAATGCGCCCGTCAAGCTGATCTATTCCCGGGAAGATGACATGACCGGGGGAATCTATCGTCCTATGTACCAAGCGACCTACCGTGCCGCTTTGGACAAGGACAACAAGCTTATCGGTTTCCATGTAAATGCCGGTGGTTTGGTCGAGCCCCCGCTCTATGCCGATCGATTTCCCGCCGGAGCTGTTGACAATTACCTGGCGGAAGAATGGACAGTATCCTCCAACATCACAGTCGGCTCTTTTCGTGCTCCTCGTTCCAATTTTATCGCAGCTGCTGAGCAGTCTTTCTTGGATGAAGTGGCAGAAGCGGCAGGGAAGGACCCTCTCGATTTTCGCTTGGAACTTTTAAAGAAAGCAAAAGAAAATCCCGTGGGCAAAAACAACGACTACGATGCAGATCGGTTTATCGGAGTACTGGAATTGCTCAAGACCAAATCCAACTGGGGACAAACTCAAGCCGGGATTTCCCGCGGGGTTTCAGCCTACTTCTGCCACAACAGCTATGCAGCACATGTGTTGGATTTGAAAATCGAAAACGGAAAAGTGGTAGTTGAAAAGGTGGTTCAGGCGGTGGATTGTGGATTACTGATCAACCCCGATGCAGCCAAAAACCTTTGCGAGGGATGCGTAGTGGATGGTATCGGCACAGCCCTATTTGGCGAGTTGAAATTTGTAGATGGTGCGCCTGATAGGTCCAATTTTGACCGTTATCGGATGATTCGGATGAGTGAAGCCCCGAAGGTGATCGAAACCCACTTCGTGGAAAGTCATGTGGACCCAACGGGGCTTGGCGAACCCGGATATCCCCCGGTCTTTGCGGCTTTGGCCAATGCACTTTACAGGGCGACCGGAAGACGGCTTTACGAACAACCCTTTATCCATCAGCTTTCAAATGCATGATTTGATAGGCGCAGTCGAAATTGTTTCGATAACGCAATCATCTGTTTGAATTTCGTAAGCTATTGAATTTCAGAAATGTTAATTTTATCCTTTAAATAAAGTCATTATGGCCATTTTCAATCTCAATATCAACGGGAAGAGCATGCAGGTGGACGTCGATCCTGCCACTCCCGTCCTGTGGGTTTTGCGTGATCACCTAGACCTTGTGGGCACCAAGTATGGCTGCGGAGTTGCTGCTTGTGGCGCCTGCACCATCCATTTGGATGGCAATGCCGTGAGATCATGCATCATGCCGGTTTCGAGCGTGGGAGGTTCCAAAATTACCACCATCGAAGGATTATCCGAAACCGGTGACCATCCCGTACAAAAAGCTTGGCTTGAGCACGATGTGCCCCAATGCGGCTATTGTCAAGCGGGACAGATCATGTCTGCTGCTGCGCTCCTCGCCAATAATCCGAAACCAAGCGATGAGGATATCGACAACGCCATGAACGGTAATATCTGCCGGTGTGGAACCTACACCCGAATCAAAGCTGCTATCAAAACTGCTGCTAAATCTTGATTAACCATCCTAACCGTTTTTGACTATGAAAATCGCAACAACAAGCATGAACAGGCGGTCCTTTTTGAAGGCCTCAGCCTTGGCAGGTGGGGGAATGGTGCTTAGCTTCAGTTGGCTGGCCGGTTGCAAACCCACACCGGAAGAAGTATTGGAGATGCCCAAGGAGTGGTTTGAACTCAATTCCTATATCAAAATTGGTGAAAACGGCGCCGTTACCTTGTTTTCTCCCAATCCCGAATTCGGCTCCAATGTGAAGACTTCGATGCCGATGATCTTGGCGGACGAGTTGGATGTCGATTGGAAAAATGTCTTCGTCGAGCAAGCGGATTTTTACCCGGAGCGCTATGAGCGTCAGTTTACGGGGGGCAGCCAAGGCATTCGTCAAGGCTGGAAACCGCTCCGTACTGCAGGTGCCACGGCGCGTCAGATGCTGATCAATGCCGCTGCCCAAACCTGGAACGTACCTGCCGCCGAGATTACGACCGCCGCGGGTGTCATTCACCATAAACCCAGTGGGAAAAAAGCAGGTTACGGTGAAATGGCTTCCTTGGCGGCCACCCTTGAAGTACCGGAGGAAGTAACGCTGAAAGAAATCAAGGATTTCAGCATCATTGGGACATCTCGAAAAAATGTCTCAGGAAAGGAAATTGTGACTGGGAAGCCGCTATTTGCACTTGACCATAAGGTAGAGGGCATGCTGGTAGCCATGATTGTCCATCCGCCCGCGTTTGGGATGAAGGTGAAGTCCTTTGACGCTACGTCTGTCAATTCCATGCCTGGTATCCGTGATGTGTTCAGCTTTCAAGTACACAAGGATGATTATGAGCAAAACTTTTTTGATACGACCACGCACCCTGAGTTGGTGGCGATCGTCGGCAATTCGACCTGGGAGGTCCTACAGGCCAAAAGGCAACTGAAAGTCGATTGGGAAGTAGCCCCGGAGCGTTCCTTTGTCATGACTGGCTTTGGTGGCAACAAGTCCACCGTGAAAGTTCCTGCGGGACTTGAAAATACGCCTGGGCATTTGGCCAAAATGGAGGAATTTTCAAAGAAACCCGGCAATATCCTACGGCGCGATGGCAATCCAGAGGAGGCTTTCAAAAAAGCTGCAAAGGTGCTGGAAAGAACCTATACAGCCCCTTTCCTTGCCCACAATTGCATGGAACCAGTCAACTGCTTTGCCCATGTGACAGCAGACAAGGCAGTGATTTATGGTCCGACCCAGGCGCCTGAATCCATCATGCAGGCATTGGTACACCGATTGGGATTGCCAAAGGAGAAAATCCAGATCAACCTCGCCCGTATGGGTGGGGGCTTTGGGCAACGTGCCTACGGTCACCACATGGTAGAGGCAGCCGTCATTTCCCAGACGGTAGGCGCCCCGGTTAAGATGGTCTATACCCGCGAAGATGACATGACCTATGGCATCTATCGTCCAACCTATACGGCTACCTACAGGGCGGCATTGGATGAAAAAGGCAACCTGACTGCCATCCATGTGAAGGCAGGCGGTATCCCTGAGACGCCGATCGCGCCAAACAGATTCCCTGCAGGTGCTGTGGACAATTATCTGGCGGAAGGCTGGGCAATTCCATCAAATATCACAATCGGAGCATTCAGGGCTCCGAGGTCCAATTTTATCGCCAGTGCAGAGCAATCCTTCTTGGATGAGTTGGCGGAGGAAATGGGCAAGGACCCGATTGATTTCAGGTTGGAGCTTTTGGAAAGGGCCAAAACCAATCCTGTTGGCGAAAGAAACGACTATGACCCGGAGCGCTACGCCGGTGTACTGAAGTTGGTACGGGAGAAATCAGGCTGGGACTCCACCCCCGCGAATACCCATAGGGGTGTTTCCGCCTATTTTTGCCACAATTCCTATGTTGCCGAGGTAGTCGACACCGTCATCAAGGACAATCAACCGGTAGTCGAATCGGTATACGCCGCGGTGGATTGTGGGATAGTCATCAATCCGGATGCTGCGAGGAATATGGGTGAAGGCGCAGTGGTCGATGGGATCGGAAATGCGTTCTTTGGGGAATTGACCTTCGATAATGGTGCGCCCTCCAAGCGGAACTTTGACAAATACCGCATGATTCGAATCGGAGAGGCTCCAAAGAAAATCGAGGTACATTTTGTGGAAAACAACGAAGATCCTACAGGTCTGGGCGAACCTCTTTTTCCTCCGGTTTTCGCAGCCGTCGCCAATTCGCTCTACAAGGCTACGGGCAAGCGCTACTACGAGCAGCCATTTGCGCCACAACTCGAAATGCAGAATCTGAGGATGTAAATGAGAAACCAATATTTGGAAAAGGCATTCGGTACAAAAGCCAAGTGATTCCGATCCCATTCGAAATATTTAATTTCTTCAAAATAAAAAACGGAATTTTATTCTGAAAGAAGACCAGATATCGATTCTAATCGGTGTTTGGTCTTTTTTTTGGCCATTTTTCGAAAATTTATTTCAGGAATGTAGGCATATCGCTTCAAATTGATTCATGATTCCGACAATTTTGTGAAAAATCAAAAAACAGGTTCAAAAAATAATCTATTTTTTCATAATTAATGTAAATATTCAAAAAACTGGTTTAAAAATTGGGCATAAAAAAAGGAGTCTCTGTAAAAGACTCCAAGTGTGGGTTTATTTGTAACTGACTACAGCCGTATAAACTTTGGTAAATTCTTGACTTTTGATGTTTTTTCGCTACCAAAATTTTTTAAACATAATAATTTCTTCTGAATAGACCATGTTGACAGTAAAATATTTTTTACAATAACAGGTATTCGATATGCAAATTTGTTTTGTCTTTTAAACAATGCTCGGTAAATCCAGCTTACTCGCGAATTGCCGAGCTCAATATTTCACCCCAGCCAGGATGGCGATTGGTAAGTCATTTTCCTTTGGCGGAATGGGGCAGGAGTACCGGTCGCTGTAAGCGCAATATGGGTTGTAGGCTTTGTTGAAGTCGATGACAATCGTATCGCCTTCCGGAATCTCCAGGTCAATGTACCTGCCGCCTCCATATGTTCCCGTGCCGTTGCTTTGGTCGGTAAAAGGTAGGAAAAGGCTGTTTTTGGATTCTTCCTTTTGCTTGGAACTCCTATCGCGGTAAAGTATCAATGTATATTCCTTCCCATCAAGCGTAAACGCGGCTTTGGCATACCGATCGAAGGCCCGTAGCCTATTGTCGCTGGTGTGCATGCGTAGGGGATTGGAGGATGGAAGGCGCTCAAACTTGGCGGTGACGCGGTATTTTTCATCAACCGGGAAAAATGGTAGCCCTTTAAATCCCTCAATTTCTTCTGGCGGAAGCGGCGATTCTTCGGGGTTTGCATAGCTTTCATCCAGTTCTTTTTGGAACTCCCGGATGGATTTCTTGTAGGATTGTGCTGATGCGAGGATCGGAAATCCAATAAGGAAAACAAGCAAAAGGGCTTTTGTAGGCATAGCTGGATGTGCAAAAAACGTGAATCCTAAATTAGACGTTTTTCTTCTTCAAAAAAACAAAGGCTGGAAATCCTCCAAAAACTTCCGCATCCCATTTCCCCTGCCATGGTCTATGGTCTATTGACTATCGACTTTTATCCGCCTTTTCCCCAATCCGCTACCATCCTTGCCGCTTTTTCCCCAGCCAAGACAGCGCCCTCGATATAGCCGTACCATTTTTCCGATGCTTCGGTACCTGCCCAGAAAACATTGCCAAGTGGTTTTTTGTAGCTGTCCCTGAATCCTGTCCAGGCCCCTGTCGGGTACAAACCCGCATAGCAGCCTTTGCTCCAGGTTTCCTCAGACATGGTATGGTCCACGTATTGGATGGGATTGTTGGCCTTTTCCCCAAAGTACCGCACAAGGACCTGCTGCATCACTGCTTGTCGGTGGGTTTTGTCTTTTTGGAGAAAAGCCTTGGCCCGATCCCCGATGCAGAAACCCAGGATGATGCCGTAGCTGCCGTCTTTTGGAGAGCTGTCAAACATGCTTTGGAATGGTGAATGCTCGTCCGCAAAGGCTTGACCGCTGAAATCCTCTTTTCTCCAAAAAGCCTTTTCATAGATCATGAAGCATTTGATGACGATGCCCATGGCAATCCGGTCCATGACTTGGCGCTTTTCCAGGGGCAGCGGAGGATCGAATGTGATGTTGGCGGCAAGGGGAGGGGGAATCGCGACAATGGCTGTTTTGGCGGCATACTCAAAACCTTGGGCGATTACCTTCACCGACTCTTTTTCTTGATATATACTTTGAACAGGATGCTCGAACAGGATTTCTTTCCTGAATGGCTCCGCCATCCGCTCAATCAGGGTTTGCATACCGCCCACGATGCGGTGCTGTTGGGCGCCGTTTTCGATGTTGATGAGGGTGTTGAGGTCGCGGCCGGACTTGATGTAGAATAGGGCGTGAAGCAGCGAAACCTCGTTGAGTTCGCAGGCAAGCACTGTCTCCATGGCAAGCTTGACCAAATTCCGGCTGGCTTTGGTTTTGCAATTTTCCTCCAGGAAAAAAGCCAAAGAAACGCTGTCGTAGTAGCTTGCTTTTGGATGGGTCCAAGGCTGTTGCAGGTCGATGGATTTGGCCAGGTTTTCCATCTTTTTGAGCACCAAGTCGAGATTGATCAAGGAAATCAGGTCCAGTTTTGGGATCAGGCCTTTGAACTTTTTCACTTTCCCGCCAAAATCCAGCATGTGATAGCCCGAATTGTACGTCTCGAAATAGGGCACGGCGAGTTCCGCGCAAAGTTGGTACATCCGGTCCTGTCCCGGCCCAATCCACTGACCACCCAAATCAAGGTAAAGTTCCTCGGAGAAATGCTTGGTATGTACCCGACCGCCTATGCGGTCGCGGGCCTCGAGTACCTTGAAAGAAAGGCCTTTTTTGTGAAGCAACTTCGCGGCGGCGATGCCCGAAAACCCGCCGCCGATGATGATGGTGTCAAGCATGGGGATACAGTTTTGGGGTTTCACTTTCTTGGCGGGGAAATTCCCGTTTTGGTGTCGAGGATTTGGCTGAAAAAGGCAAAGACTTCATGCGGATGGGTTTCTAGGGATTGGAACCAAAAATTCCAGAATAAAACCCGAATCTGCAAGAAGTCTTTGTGCGCTGACCGGTCAGGTCAAGGATTATTTAGAAATGGAATGAAAAACGGATGGCACGGAGGGGAGACAAAAACAGGCCGAGGTTGTTGTTTTGAATGGTCTGCTCTCCAGAGGAAGTCTGTGTATCTCGAAAATCATAGATTGTCATATTGGTATAATTGATCGTGCCGGAGGTTTCGGCCGATATAGAGAAGTGTTTGGATAGGTGATATCGCATACCTAGGAATGCAGTGCCACCGATGTTGGCGCTTGTTGTCCGTCTGGTTGTTGGCAATTGATTTGGATCATTTGGAGTAAACTCATTGAATGAACGCCCATAGCCAAAAGACAGGTCAGTACCATAGTATCCGATGATTCGTGGATGAAAGGTTTTTTGCCATTCTTTCCCGATATAGACCTGAAAGGATTGCCCATTTAGGTCTTGGACATTGCCGCCGGGAGAGTTATTTTCAAACTGCCCTACATTCGCTCCAATCGATCCGCCTAGCCTTAGCGCCACGTTTTTCCCTTTTTTGCTCACATAGTGTCTTCGGTACAGAAGATTTGTAGGGTAGCTTCCGTCGATAATCGGCGCGATATCCAGCGACAGTTCGTGCTTGGTCTTTGCGTAGTCGAAAACAGTGGGCTCGGCGGTTTCCTGTGCAAAACCAAGGGCCGATAGCCCAAAACAAAACAACAGAATCAAAAGTCTCTTTTTCATAGATGTTGGTTTTTGTGTGAAATACCAGCATCAACGAAAAGATTATAGATTAGGTTTCGCTGCGACAAGGCAAAAACTCAACGCCTTAATTTTCAGCAACTTTGTTTTTCGGGTTCGTCAAAAAGTCCCTGAATTCTTCCGTATCGAAATTACTCATGCCTTCTTGGTAAAAGATGATTTCACCATCGGGATTGACGACAAGGGTAGTGGGGATGGCCTCGCTTTGTAGGGATTCATTGAGGCCGTAAGCGGCGTGGACCACGGGAAACGTGAATCCCTTGTCGCTGATGTATTTTTTGCTTTTCCCAAAATCCTTGTCCAGTGCTATCATCAAAAACTCAAGGTCAGGTGTGTCTTTCACTTTTTTGTACATCTCGGAAATATGCGGCATCTCAGCCCGGCAAGGTGGACACCATGTCGCCCAAAGGTTGATGAATACCGTCTTTCCACGATAGGATTCCAAGTTCACCGGATTGCCTTCCATGTCAACGAATCGGCCGCGGTAGTCAAACTCTTGGTTTTCCTTATTGACCAGTTCGATTTTTGGCTTTTTGATGCCGGTAGCCAGCAGCAGCGACTGGATGCCGCCCATGATGGGTGTGATCAGCCCAGTGAAATACAGAAACGCGAAGATCGAAAGCATCAATCCCCAACTCTTGAGTTCTTTTTTCCAGTCGATTTTCATCCTTTGAATTTTGGTCCCACAAATCTAGCGCTTGTCTTTTGGAGGAACTGTGATATTGGACACTTTTCGCATTTTTGAGATTGGTTAAATACGTTTGGATTTGCCTGTTCAAGTTTGTTTAACTTGACCAAAATGACTACTTTTTCTAAAGAAAGTTGACCAAAACGGGATTCATGATGTCAAAAGGTTTCAGGTTCATTCTGTTTTTACCAATCATGTTGGCTTATACCGCAAATGGGTTTTGCCAAACCTTTGAAATCAGCCCATTCAGCGGCTATACCTTTCCATCCAGTTTCGATATCACGGGTGGCACTGCCAAAATCGAGGGAAATGCCAATTTTGGAATTTCCGCTTCCTATGCACCTCAGGACCGTATCGAATGGGAATTGTCCTATACATATCTGCCAACTACTGCCAGGGCAAGCTCGGCTTATTTGCAAAATGATGCGGTCAGCAAGGCTCGGCTGCATTTCATTATGGCCGGCGCCAACAAGTTGATTTGGGTGTCACAAAAAGTCGCTTTCTATCCCGGGGTCAAAGTAGGCTTTTCTTCCTTGATCTTTTCCGACGGGCCAAGTCCCAACCTTACCAAATTCACCTTTGGGATGCAGGGTGGTGTGAAATATCTTTTTTCCGATCGTGTTGGTGCGAAGTTGCAGGGAAATCTATTGTTACCCATTGTCAGTGCTGGAGGGAGTCTTTGGTGGAATCCAAGCACTGGTACCAATGTCAGCGGATGGACACCGATAGTGCCATTCAGCATCAATGTTGGCCTGGTCTTTCGTCTAAACTGAACAAACGACTGTTGTCGTTGCGCCGATTTTGGCTAATTTCCTAATACCCTTCCTATCAAAACACGTCGCTTTTTCCGAAAAAAAGTAACAATTCAGGCGCTACTTCACACCTATTAAGAACTCCCTGAAATGGTCTGTATCGAAATTATTGGTGCCATTGAGGTAATACACGACTTTTCCTTCCGGATTCACGATGATGGTGACCGGGATGGTCTTGGTAAACATCGAGGAATTTAGACCTTCGAAGGCATGGTAGACCGGGAAGGTAAATTCCTTTGTCTCTACAAATTGAAGGCTTTTCGAGAAATCTTTGTCCGTGGCGACCATCAGGAATTCAATATCGCCCCGCTCTTTTATTTTGTCATAAAGGCTCTGGATGTAAGGCATTTCGATTCTACATGGCCCACACCAAGAAGCCCAGATGTTTATGAACAGGGTTTTTCCTTGGAACTGTGAGATTTCGACTTGGTTGCCGTCTTTGTCCAATAGTCTTCCGGAAAAGTCAAAATCAGCCACCTCGGTCTTGGGTTCGTTTTTGGTGCCGATGATACCCATGCCGATGAGTTCGAGACGCGCTCTTTTTTTGATCGATTTCCCTTTTCCTGTAAAATAAAGAAACCAAACAGAAAGGCCAGCAATGAGGGCCAATGCAATTAGGATTGTCTTGATTTTCATATCGCAAATATGTTGTATCGGGCAATAAATTTGGTCGAATATAGGGAACTCAAAAAGAATGATTTGTGATTAGTTTCACAATCGGAAAAACTTTGTCATGATTCAATGAAAAAACCCGAAAATTTAGTTTCCTGACCTCTTTCATTTTGATATTTACATCTAAATTTGTCATCTAAGCATTACTCAATTCACAACTATTTACTATGAAAAAATCGTTACTTTCTCTTCTATTATTTTCATCTTTTGCATTATTGGCTAAGGCCCAAAGCGTAGAGATTACACCAATTACAGGTTATACATTTCCAGCAGGATTCAACGTGGGTGGCGGACGTGCGCAGTTGGAGGATGGCCAAAACTGGGGAGGTAATCTTGGATTTTCTCCCAATAGCTTCGTTGAAATCGAGTTGTCGTATAGCTATATGGCTACCCGGGCTTGGACAAATAGAATACCTGGGGCGGCAAATGTGGATACGAGGACACAAATCCACTATGCAATGATCGGTGCAAACAGACTTTTTCCCGTAAGTGAAAAAGCTACTTTCTTCACCGGTGGTAAATTGGGTACAGGAACATTGGCATTCCCAAATGGTGACTACAGATCGCAAACGCGATTTTCTGTAGGATTCCAAGGCGGTGTGAAATACTATGCATCTGAGAGAATCGGCATCAGGCTACAGGCCAATTTGATGTTTCCTATCATCAGCTCCGGCGCCAGCCTTTGGTGGAGCCCGGGAGGCGGCACGGCGGTCGGCGTCACAGGTTGGTCTCCGATTGTCCAGTTTGGGTTTACAGGAGGTTTGATCGTCCGTTTGCAGCAATAAGTACAGCTCGTTTGATCTTAAAGATTGGCCCTGGGAATCTCCCGGGGCTTTTTTTTTGCTTTGACCGCCACTGGGTTGTCATCTTCAGTGCCGGATTTTTTTCAAAATGGACGGTTGATTTTTCCAATACTGCTTACTTTGCGGCTCCAAATTTCAGTGAAACATGAACACCAACCATTTCCTAATCGTAGCCCAAGAATTGGGCATCAAAGTCAAGCAAGTCACGGATACAGTTGAGTTGCTGGACGAAGGTGCCACCGTTCCCTTCATTTCGAGGTATCGGAAGGAAGTTACCGGCAGCTTGGACGAGGTGCAGGTGGCTACAATCAGGGACAGGGTACAGCAGCTGCGTGATTTGGACAAAAGGAGGGAAGCCGTCCTCAAATCCATACAGGAACAAGGCAAACTGACGCCGGAACTGGAAAAGCAGATCCTCGCGGCCGAGACGATGGCAGTGTTGGAGGACTTGTATTTGCCTTACAAACCAAAGCGCAGGACAAAAGCCACCGTGGCACGGGAAAAAGGATTGGAGCCTTTGGCGGAATTGGTCTTCGGGCAAGAATTGAAGGATGTCGAGGCCGAAGCGGCAAAGTACATCGATGAAGCCAAAGAGGTCAATTCAGTGGAGGAAGCCTTGCAGGGCGCCCGCGATATCATCGCCGAATGGATCAACGAAAACGCGGAACTGCGAAAGAAAATGCGTGATTTGTTCATCAATGAAGGGGTTTTTGTGTCCAAAGTCATACCAGGTAAAGAGGAAGAAGCGATCAAATACAAGGATTATTTTGATTGGAAGGAGCCGATCAAGAGCGCACCCTCCCATCGGGTGTTGGCGATGCGAAGAGGGGAGAAGGAGCTATTTCTGATGCTGGATTCCTGTCCGGACGAGCTGTCGGCGACTTTATTGATGGAGAAAATGGTCCTCACCGGGGCCGCAAATTCGTCTGTCGAGCAGGTCAGATTGGCCATCAAGGATTGTTACAAAAGACTGCTCAAACCCTCAATGGAGACCGAGGTAAGGCTTTTCACGAAGAAAAAGGCAGACGAGGAAGCCATTCGTGTCTTCGCGGAAAACCTCCGTCAGTTGCTCTTGGCAGCGCCACTCGGAGAGAAATCGGTTTTGGCCATTGATCCGGGATTTCGGACAGGCTGTAAGACCGTTTGCCTTGGACCACAGGGACAACTGCTGAGCTACGATACCATTTTTCCCAACGAACCCCAAAAGCGAACCGCCGAAGCTGGCGCGACTATCAGGCACTTGGTGGAAACCCATAAAGTTGAGGCAATCGCCATCGGTAACGGTACTGCAAGCAGGGAAACCGAGGCTTTTGTGAAATCGCTCGGACTGCCCAAGAATATCATCGTCACCATGGTCAACGAGAGCGGCGCATCGATCTATTCGGCTTCGGAGGTGGCAAGGGAAGAATTCCCCGATTATGATTTGACGGTTCGCGGTGCTGTTTCCATTGGACGTAGATTGATGGACCCCTTGGCCGAGCTCGTCAAGATCGATCCAAAGTCCATCGGCGTCGGCCAATACCAACACGATGTCGATCAATCAGCCTTGAAAAACTCCCTGGACGATACCGTCATGAGTTGTGTCAACGGCGTCGGCGTGGAGGTCAATACAGCTTCCAAACAATTGCTGACCTATGTGTCTGGCCTTGGCCCCGTGCTCGCCCAAAACATCGTGCAGTACCGCACCGAAAACGGCCCGTTTAAAAGCAGGGCAGAGATCCGAAAAGTGCCCCGTTTGGGCGATAAGGCATTTGAGCAGGCGGCGGGCTTTTTAAGAATTCGAAATGCCAAACATCCGCTGGATGCCTCCGCTGTACATCCAGAGCGGTATGACTTGGTGGAGAAGATGGCAAAGGATCTTGGCGTCAAGGTAGCAGACTTGATGACTTCGGAGGAATTGCGGGAGAAGATCGTCCTTAAAAACTATGTCTCTGAGATTGTCGGTCTGCCGACGCTGCAGGATATCATGTCCGAACTCTCCAAACCGGGCCGTGACCCGCGGGAAGTCTTTGAGGTATTCCAATTCCAGGATGGCGTCAACGAGATGTCGGACCTGAAGGTCGGCATGAAGTTGCCGGGCATCATTACCAACATCACCAAGTTTGGGGCATTTGTCGATATCGGTGTGCACCAGGATGGTTTGGTGCACCTCAGCCATTTGTCCGACCGCTATGTCAGCGACCCGGCGGCCGTCGTTTCGGTCAACCAAAAGGTCCAGGTCACCGTGATGGAAGTCGATATCCCACGGAAGCGAATTGGCCTGAGCATGAAATCCGATCCATTTGCGGAGCGCGGCAAACAAAAACCTGTGGAGAAAAAATCGAAAGAGACGCCTGAATCCCAAGGAGACTTTGCAGCGAAATTGGCTGCGCTGAAGGGGAAGTTTCGGTAGGGGATTTTGAAATTTGAAGATTGAAAGATTGAAAAATTCGGTTGAAAGGTTAAAAAAATTAAAACGTTTGAAAGTTTGAAGAGCCGGACTTTTTTGACTCAACGGATATTTTGGACCGAGCAGGCGTTAGAAAAGGCGCTTTTTGAGGCGAATGCCTTTCTTTGTCATTCCGAGCTTTTAAAATTTGGCATTTACAGAGAGGAAATCACAGCGGTTGCAAACCCCCAACGGGGGTTGAACCTTGAATAGCCCCGGGTTTCAACCCGGGGTTTCAAAATGATTTTGTAGTTTGGTTCCCAACCCCAAAGGGGTTGAACATTGTCTTTATGACATCAATTCTGTCAATAGTACGGAGGAGGAATCTATTTTCAAACATTCATTTCGTTTGAAATGGATTTAAGCTATTTTTAAAGCAAAACCTAAAGCCATTGCTATGAAATCTACCCACATGCACTTTTACCTATTTCTTTTCCTTTTCCTTTTTCCCTACAAATCCACCTTTGCTCAAGAAAACATTGTCTCCGATTCCCTCGAAGTCATTTTGCCTGATTCAGTTGAACTGGGGGATAATGGATTTCATGAGGTCGTCAATGAGAAATTTATAGAGGGAGAATCGTTCTGGGAGGGATTTGGTAGCCTTCACGTTTTCATTTTAGCTTCCGGGATTTTTTTCTGGGTTGCCTTGATCCTGTTTCTGGTGTTCAAGCTATTTCGGTACTTTTTTAAATAGTTTTCAAGGAAAAAAACGCTGACTGATAGTCTTCAACTAATTCCATTCAGAACAAAAACACAAAAGGTCAGCCCACCCAGGACGTCGGTTATCCCCGTGAGTAGCTACCTGCGTAGACCATATTCCAAAAAAGTTGCGTTGTTGCTTCCAGAAGCCCCCACATGCCGACACCAAAGTCATCCACCGCGGTAATTTTCGGGACTTTGTGATTGGACTATGAAATCCTATTCAAAACCCAACCTTTCAACCTTCTAACTTTCAACTTCCAGACCTTTGAACCCTCAAAACCTTTTAACTTTCCAACCTTCTACCCTTGAAACCAATCTTCCAATCTTAAAATCCTTCCTTCCCCGACATCCTCTGTCATGATCATGTTAATTATACCAACATGTATTGGTTAATAAAAATAACATTCCGACATTAGCCTTTGTCAAATCACAGGGGATATGGAAACGATCAACAACATCAGCGTGACACAAAAGGAGCTTCCTTCCGGCAATTGTCAGGTCAAATTTTTTATCGAAGATGAAAGGCGGCCGCAGTACGGCTACTTGCTTGTCAGTGAACCCAAACCGGTTGGTGAAATCATCGCAGAGATTCAGGAAAGGCTGGAAAAGCGCAGGATGGCCTTTTCGGGGCTCAATCCATTTTCTTTGAAAAACAACATCCGGGACGACCACGACTTCCTTTTGTTTTCGGCCTAAATTCCAAAGCCATGATACTAGCTAAGAACATCCGCTTTCTCCGTACCCAAGCCGGCATGACCCAGACCGATTTGGCAGACAAGTTGGGCCTGCAGCGTACGATGATTTCCGCCTACGAGGATGGGCGTTCCGAGCCTAAGCTTGCCACCTTGGCGGTGATTTCGGGGCTTTTTATCGTCAGTATCGACGAGCTGATCAACCATGATATCGAGCAGTTTGGCAGAAGGGCTTCCCAAGCCAAAGACATCAAAGTCCTCGCCGTGACGGTAGACCGGAAGGATCGCGAAAATATCAGCATGGTCGGGCAAAAGGCCTCAGCAGGCTATCTCAACGGCTTTGCGGACCCGGAATATGTGGAGACATTGCCGCAGTTCCACTTGCCTACATTGGCTTCCAATGCGACTTATCGTGCTTTTGAACTCAGTGGCGACAGCATGCTGCCACTTGTCCCGGGTACGATAGTCATCGGTGCCTATGTAGAGCAACTGAAGGATATCAAAAGCGGGAAGACTTATGTCCTCGTGACAGCCACAGAGGGAGTGGTCTACAAGCGGGTGTTCAATTATTTGGAAGAAAACGGCAAGCTGTTTTTGGTCTCGGACAACGAACACTACAAACCCTATGACGTCAGGGGCGAGGATGTGTTGGAGGTCTGGGAGGCTAAGGCATTTATCAGCACAGATTTCCCCAATCCAAAAGATAAAACAAAGCCGGCCACCTTGGATGAGATATCGACGATGATCCTGGACTTGAAATCAGAAATCCTACGGCTTAGGAAATAGAACGTCGGCGCCTTGCTTTCTGCTTATATAGGATTAATGTGGCCGATCGCAGAGTTTGATGTATTTCGTTAGATCCGAATACAGGATGGCGTCCAGTTCTTTTTTATTTTCCATCCTTGTTTCGGTAAAAAGAAACCCGAAGACGCCGAATTTGTCAAAGGGTACTTTGCGGAGGTGCAATGGTTTTTCAAAATCCCCTAGCAATGCCTCGTAGTCAAAATGGTCGAACTCTTGCGGATCGATGTTGGCTTGGTTGTCCAATAGAATCAAGCTAAAGATTTTGTCAGTTCGGGGCGGGAGGATATTTTCCCAATCCGGTTTAATTCCTTGTAGGAAACTCACGTAGGAATTGATGCCGTAGGCATACCAAGTCAAATCCGCGGTGGTACAGAAGCCGCCGAATCGCAGTGGATTTACTTCGATGGGATAGATTTTTCCGCCTTTTTTCCTAATTTCTATGTGCAGCGGAACATTTCGAAGGCTGATCTTACTACCCAACATTTCAAGGAAATCCATGATCGGCTTGTGCATTTGGGTGATGAGTGAAGGACAGCTGCTGTACAGCCGATCGCTTACGTCATCTGCGGATGAAAAGGTATGGTGGAGGATGTTCAATAAAACGGGATTGCCGTCCTTGTTGAAATAGCAGTCAAACGCATACTCATCGCCCTCGATATAGCTCTCCAGTAGGATTTGCGAACTGTCTACCACTGCAGTCGGGTAGAGGGATTTGAATTTTGAGATGTCGGATTTAAGGTTTTCAACGGACTTTTCCCATTCCGAAGCCCGATCTATTCTTTGTATACCCAAGCTGAAAAAACCAACCGATGGCTTCATAATCAGTGGGAAAACCAGATTTTTTGGCTCGATTTGATCCAGTTGCTCCAATGCCACTGCTTGAAAAAAAATTTCGGGATAGGCATCTGCGACCAAGCGTCGGAATTCGAACTTGTTTTTGAATACATGCACCGTGTCGTACAGGCTACTGTTGGGAAGGTGTTCCTTGATCCATTGGACGCTGTTTTCCGAGTTGGTATAGACAGGATGATGCGGATCCTTTTGGAGGATTTCAAGCGCTTCCGATTCGGAAATCCAGCTCACTTTCCTCCCGCTGGCTAGTTCAAGCGCGTTTTTGGTAGCAATGACTGGTAATTCAAACTTCGAGATAGTGTCAAGGAGAAAATCCGAGACATAGGGATAATCTAGGAGAATCATGGTGGTGATTAGACGCGACCAAGATATTCAGTGCCTGAGCTTGATGATATGGGTATTTTGACCAGCGGTTATTTGAAATGATGCGTCCTTGAAACTAGGTGGGCCAAAGGTCCCCATCGAATTATTCGAGAAGCCGTAGCCATCGCGGGGGATTCCGACCAGATTCGTCCTTAGTTTTCCCGAATTTTGTGAATCGTGAAAAAGGGATATCGCAAACCGCCCTGGAGGCAAATTTTCAAATTCAAACTCGGCTTGGGTGCCATTGATTTTCACCGATGCACTCCTTATGGCTTTTTCGGTTGCTTCGGGAAATCCATTTTCACTGTTGAAAAGCAATGCGCGGACCACTCCTTTGTCGTTTTTGAATCCGGTGACCTTTACGGTAAGCTTGGCCGAATTTTGCTGTGGAACCCAATGAAGCATGAGTAGAAGAAGTATGAAGACGGTTTTCATAGTGTTTTTTCCAATGTTTTGACGCGGTTGATTTTCCCCGAGCTTGTTCTGACAAATTCCCGGAGACAGAATATTTCTTTAGGCAACTGGTATTTCGGGATGTTTCTTTGAAACAGACTTAGGAGGGATTCTGTTTGCGAATCGCTGATTTGATCCGTTTCTAATACCAAAACTGTTTTCTGTCCGAGCCTTGCATCGTCCTTTCCTCCGATGAAGAATGAAATCTCACCGATGACTGATTGGATGTAAGGCTGGATTTGGGATTCCAGGATTTCTGGCTGGATTTTGACGCCCCCCGAATTGATTGTGAAATCGGCCCTGCCTTTCCAAAAAAAACTATCCTCATCAACCATCTCTACCAAATCATTGGTCTGGAGCAGGGGTTCAATTGCCATCGGAGCCTTAACCCACAGCTTTCCAGAGTCATCGGTACCGATCTTGACTCCGGGAAGTGTGCGGTACAAAAGATTTTCGCCTTCGATTTTGGCCAGGGCAAAATGCGATACCGTTTCCGTCATGCCAAAACTTTGGTATGCGTTGAGTTTTTGTTCTTTGATTTTATCAAAAAGTGTGGGAGAAAGCCCCGCGCCACCGATTAGGAGGTGTTTTATTCCCTGCAGTTTTTGGAGCCCCTTTGGGTTGTTGAGGCAAGTTTCTACCTGGAGCGGTACCATCGCTACAAAATCGAATCTTTGGGGAAGTTTATTGTCGGAAAACGGGTCAGCGGTCGGATTGACCAAGTAGATATCCGCATCCCAAAGCATGCCCCTTACGAGCATCATCTTACCTGCGACCATGGCAGTATTGAGGCAGCAAAGCAGGCGAGCGTGGGCTGCAATCTGGAAAAAACCCAGAGTCGCTCTTGCGGAAACCTCCATTTGGGTTCGCTGCACCCGAATGGTTTTTGGAGTGCCCGTTGAGCCGGATGTTTTCAGTTCAAAGGAGGTTTGCCCACACAACCAATCTTGGCAGAATCGGAGGGAATCCGCAAAATAGGGCTCAGATTCGGCCCAATTTCCCCCTTTGATGTCATCGAAAGCATAGGATTGGTGTGGAAGGATGATTTTCCCCATGAACGTGATTGCTGAAGTCCAAAAATCAACAAAATTCCCCGAAGGCTGTTATCTTGCATGTAAAAATAACCGATCCGACTATGTCAATCAATTGGAAAACTGCCAAGGAATACGAAGATATAACCTACAAAAAATGTGATGGCGTGGCCCGTATTGCTTTCAACAGGCCTGAGGTACGCAACGCGTTTCGACCCAAGACCACCAAGGAACTTTATGATGCATTTTATGATGCGCAGGAGGATACCTCGATTGGCGTGATCCTGCTTTCAGGCGAAGGACCTTCACCCAAAGATGGGGTATATTCCTTTTGTTCGGGCGGTGACCAACGCGCACGGGGACATCAGGGCTATGTGGGGGATGATGGCTATCACCGATTGAATATCCTTGAAGTGCAGCGACTGATCCGATTTATGCCCAAGGTCGTCATTGCCGTGGTACCGGGATGGGCCGTGGGAGGGGGACATAGCCTTCATGTGGTATGTGATTTGACCTTGGCTAGCAAAGAACATGCGATCTTCAAGCAGACCGATGCGGACGTGACGAGCTTTGATGCAGGATATGGCTCAGCCTATTTGGCCAAAATGGTTGGTCAAAAGAAGGCGCGGGAGATATTTTTTCTGGGAAGAAACTACTCCGCCCAAGATGCCTATGACATGGGTATGGTCAATGCAGTGATCCCTCATGCCGAACTCGAAGACACCGCCTACCAATGGGCGCAGGAAATCCTCGCCAAGTCGCCAACTTCCATCAAGATGTTGAAGTTTGCTATGAACCTGACCGACGACGGCATGGTGGGACAGCAGGTGTTTGCAGGTGAAGCGACACGGCTTGCCTATATGACCGAGGAGGCGAAAGAAGGTCGGAATGCCTTTTTGGAAAAGCGGAAGCCTAATTTCAAACACATCAAATGGATACCTTGAGGCGATAATTCAGGGGCTTTTCCACTAAATCAATGTCCTACCGCACTATTCTTGAAGATTCCCCATGAAACACCTCGAGACCTCCTACAAAACCCACGACGGACTGGAATTGTACCTTCAGGCTTGGATGCCGGAGCAGCCGAAAGCTTCGGTATTGCTCGTGCACGGCCTGGGGGAACATAGCGGCAGGTATGCCCATTTGGCCAAGAAGCTAACTGATACCGGGGTAGCTGTCTTTACGTTTGACGGGAGGGGACATGGTAAATCCAGCAAGCCCTCGCCAACGGCTTATTTTGACAGGTATGAAGACTACCTCAAGGACATCGATGCGCTTTTTGGAAAAGTGAAAAATTACGTCCCGGGAATTCCGGCCTTCATTTTTGGGCACAGCATGGGTGGGGGGATGGTGGCGGCCTATTGCATCGCGTTCAAGCCAAAAGCCGCTGGGGTCATTTTGAGCGCGCCTTTGCTGAAACCTGCGGAAGGCACTTCCAAGGGACTCATCGCCCTTGCATCCCTATTGGGACGGCTTTTTCCCAAACAAAAAGTCATGGAGGTCGATGCGAACCTCGTGTCCCGTGACCCGATCGAAGTCAAAAAATACAACGACGATCCACTCAATTACCACGACAAAGTCACTGCAAGGACGGGTCATCAGCTTTTGCGGATGATGAGATTCATAGGGGAGAATACGGAAAAATTCGATTTGCCTTTACTGCTGATGCACGGTACCGCCGACGGACTGACCAATCCCGATGGATCAAGGGAATTTTTCAAAAAGCTGAAAGGTTCGGATATGACGATGAAGTTGTTTCCCGATTTCTACCACGAACTGATCAATGAGCCGGAGAAGGAGTTGGTGATGGAGGAGATTGTGGGGTGGATTTCGAGTCGGGTATGACTTCTCGCAGAGAAAAATAAGGTAACAAGAAATGCACGCAAAGACGCGAAGACGCGAACAGATTCAATCTGGAATTATTGTTTCGTTAGAAATCGACTTTTTACTGTTTTGTTAGTTACACAACATCAGTAAACATTAGCCACGAATGCACGAATTGTATCTCGCTAAAGGCTAGATGCACTTAGCGTTCTTGGCACCTTTGCTGTCTTTGCGAGAGAAAAATCAAGCGCTTCTCGCGCCACGTAATACAATATTGCTCAGGATTTTGAAAAAATAGCGCATATCGGTTTTGAAGGGGGATTTTTCGTAGGCTTGGAGGTATTTCATTTCCGAAGCCATAATCTCTTCCAAGGTTTTGGGAAGGTCTGCATAAAACGGCGGGAGCAAGCCCGGACGGAATTGGGTTCGCTTGGTCTTTAGTTCCTCGCTGTAGAGATTAAAATAATGTCTGCTCAACGGTCTTACGCCCACGATCTTGATGTCGCCGCGGACCAGATTCCAAACCATGGGCAGCTCGTCAAGCCAGATTTTTCGCAAAAATCGGCCGAACTTGGATATTCTGAAGTCATCCTTGAATTTGCCCCCAACTTGCAGGTTGTTTTGGCTAAAGACCATTTCCTGAAGGTATTCGGAATAAGGATACATCGTCCGGAACTTGTAAATATGAAATTCCCTGCCCTGCAGCCCGACACGCTTCAGCTTCACCAAGGGCGCATAAGTCGGGGATTCGGCCTGTATTGCAGCGGTTGTCTTTTGGGCGACAAAATATTGCTTCCCATCGATGATCTTTTCCGCGAGCAATTCAAATCCGGCGGCATACAATCTGCCGATCATTTCCACCTTGGACATCAGCCGCTGTTCGCTTCCGAATGCCCAATCATGGGCTGCTCCAAGAATTGGGACCTTGGGCAAAAACCTGTGCCAAATGGCATCCCAGGCATAGGCGACGGGGAACATCAGCTTGGCATACCTGTTTTTGAGGGAAGCTTTACGGGTCTGATACGTTTCGGTCCAACCCAGAAAAATTCCGCCATGAACCAAGGCAGCGTTGCAGGTATTGAGTAATTGGTTGTTGTTTGCCTGATGGTTGATGGAAAAGCCGACCACCAGACAATCAGGGTTTTCACTTGCCGGCACCGTGCCCGGAACATTGACAAAATGTGGCCTCAAGCAATCCGCAGCATACGCCGAAATCAAATCAGCAAAGACCTCGGGTATTTCGGATTGGAAACGAGATTCCTGCAGGCTTGCCGGATTTGCCGCCAACTGATCAATTTTCTCTATATCCAATCCTCGAAGCATGAATCTGATTTACCTTAAAACCGAAATTTACACTTTTTGTCTCGGTCGGGTCCGGATTTTTCAATAAAGCTTTGGGATGGCATTTATTTTTTTGATGGATGCCGCGAAATCCAGCCCGATCATTTCTAGGTACCAGCGGATGGTTTCGAAGCGGGGCTCGTTTTCACGTTCCGCCAATTCGATGGCTTTTTCGCGGGTAATCATCCCCTCCCGGATTTGGTTGCTGCGAAAAGTATCCACCTCGGAGAAACCCGCGACCGTGTTGTAGATATAATTGTAAAACCCGGCCGTACCATCGCCTATCCGCCAAGTAGTGCTCGTGTCGATGGCTTTTTCCCAATGGTATTCTCCCAAGGTCTTGTCGATCTCAGCTTCATCCCAAGGATAAAAATCAAAAAAATGAAACTCATCACGCTTGGGGGCCAGGAACCGTGTGGCGAAAGAACCCAAATTGTCCAGCCAAGATTGGTTGAGGTAGCCGGGATTTTGGATGAGCTGGCTACCGACAAACCCGAAGAGTTTCAATTGCCTTGCCAGTGAAAGCGAATAGATTTTCTCCTTGTCGAATTGGGGTGGAATCCCCGCAAATCCCACTTTGAAATCGGTGTTTTCCAGATGATTGATCCCCCAAAGATTCAGCTTGATACCTGTTTGCTTCTTGAGTCGGTCTGTGTAGTAGAAAAAATACTTGTCTCCCGCCATAAACAGCGGCACCATTCCCAAGTGGGGTTTTCGGAGCCATGCGCTTACATTTTTCCGGATGTTTTCGCGCTTCCAGCGGATATCCGCAGCCACGACGATGTTTTCGATACCGAGTTTACCGCAGACCCGGGAGATATTCCTTCTCGCCAAGTCCGTCACCATCCCCCAATCGTAGGTAAGTGCAATCGGATTCAACCCCAATTCCTTTTTTGCCATGTAGAGTGCAAAAGTACTGTCCCTGCCACCGCTGAAGGGCACGATGCAATCCTGCCGTCCTGGTTTTCGGTAGCATTCTAGCATGTCCATCAAATCGGGAAGTCGATTTCCCCGGGATTTTGGCTTGTAGCCATGGCAGTAATTGCAGATGCCTTGGGCATCAAAATGGATGAAGGGAAACGTTTCTGGAAGGATACATCGTGTGCAGCGACGAAGTGTACGGACTTTTTCTTTGGGATTTTCCAATAGATTGAAAAGTGCCGTTTCACGATTTCTGTTGAAATGCACCTCAGGTTCTAGCACCATCGCTTTCTGCGGATGATTTCCCTTCACTTCCAAGACCTTGGTATTCCAATTTTTCTTTAACTCTTGTGAGGTCTTCACCGGTCGGTGCCAATCCAAATTTTGAATCTGACAGCGCTTCGGGTCAATCCATACGCCGGCCCATGGACCGACAGCGCGAATTTCGGGATCGGTGTCGGAGAACTGTCTCCACGCCTTTTTTTGTCTGATTTTTTGAAGGAAGTATGCCTCTGAAGCAAAAGCCAGGAATTTTCCCGGTTCGTGGATATAGTGCAGCGAACCGTTGTTGCTGGCGAGCAGCATCTCCTGCCGGGAACCCAAAAAGGCCATGATGGAAAATGTTCCCTCCATGCGGCCAAACACTTGGCTGAGAGGGACTTCTCCGGCGGTAGAGAGAAGTTTGTCGCTCAAAGTCGCCAAGATGACCTCAGAGTCGATCTGGAATTCCCGCTTTTGATGGAGGCTTTCCCAGAGCACTTCGTGGTTGGTAATGATGCCGTTGTGGATCAGCAGGTCACCGTTTTTGACAACAGGCTGGTTGTTGACCTGCTCCAATTGGGAGCCGTTGGTGACCAAGCGGGCGTGGCCAAACGCGAGGAAAGGGACCCTTTGTTCACGCCAAGCATCCAAAGATGCATCCAAGTTGGATTGCGTGCTCGGGTCTTTCAGAAGTTCCCGAAGCCGCAGATTGCCTTTCAGTACCTTGGCTTCGTTTCGACCAAAATCCAAAAAAGCCATGCCGGACGAATCCTTTCCCCTTGCCTCGCTCATTCGTGCCAAGCCGTGGAGAACCTCTTTAGCAGCATGTTTACTGGCTTGGTAATCAGGATGGATCAGAAGTCCAAAGATGCCGCACATATGTCCCTTAGATCGATTGCATGGTTAGACGTTTTTTGGGGTACTTAGCGGCATTTTCAGCAAATCCGAATAAATTTCTCGATACTGTGCAGCAATATGTTCCCAGCGATATTCACTTACTACCTTATTGTAAGCGTTTTGTGCGATTGTTGCTCCCAGATCGGCATCATTCTCCAAGAGCAAAAGTTTGTTGGCTAGGTCCATGGGGTTTTGGGATTGAAAAAATATAAGTTCGTTTTCATCGAAAATTACGCGTACCTCAGCTATATCGCTTGCAATTACTGGTATTCTTAGTGCAACAACTTCGAGCAACATCATCGGCATTGCTTCTTTTTCCGATGGGAAAATGAAATAATCCGAGTCACGGATGGTATCGAATAAAATCTCCTTGTCGTGTATTTTACCTATGAACTCAATATTGAGACCCCTAGATATGGATTCAATCTCAGTCTTGTATTTTGGGATTTGCGTTAGGTCGCCAATTACCTTCAGTGTTTTTTGAATCCCGGATTTGCGAAACGCCTCTATCAAAGTATGTAATCCTTTGATGTGATAAATCCGGTTAGCGGCGAAAGTCACGTAGCCTTTGCTTTCTCGGGGGCTTTTCAATTTGGGAATTCTAATTCCGTTGGGTATATACCGTATCAATTCTTTTCCGGCCTTAGAGTTAACTTTTTTGGTGTCAATATTTGAAACAGAAATATTGATATTGGAAAGACTGAGGTTGATCGATTGTGAAAATCTAAAAAAGCGGTTTGTGAGTTTTGAGAATTTTGGATCCGAATACTCATCCAAAAACATTCCATGGTATGTTGTAACGACCTTGTACCTCAACCTCAAAAGTGGCGTTATGAAGCCGCTCTCGGCATGATGCAAGTGGATCAGGTCGTATTTCCTTTTAAAAAGCACAAACAACGCACACCTGAGGTAGTAAAGGAGCGTATTGATTTTTGGATTTTTGTGGGCGGGAAAAATGATCTGGGAAAAGCCCTTTACAATTGGGTCTTTTGCGTGGGATGCAGTCGAAAGCACTTCGAATTCAAAGTAATCTCTAAGGTAATCGATCAGACTTTCGCCGACAGTAGCCGCCCCTCCTGTAGCTGGGATACCCTTAAGGCCAATGACCGCAATCCTTTTTTTCAATTTGATTCGATTATGTCTATATATGCCAATCCCATTTTCTCGACAGTGAAGCTGCTTTCAACTATCTTTCGGCTTCGGGAGCCCATTTTTTCCAAATGAGAGGGTTCTCTCAAAAAATAACTTATTGACTCAACAATGCCATCAATATTTCTTTTCATCACAACAAATCCATTAGAGCCAGTTGTTACCAATTCGGAAACGTCGCCGACATCTGTAGCAATAATTGGCAATCCGTAGCTCATCGCCTCTAGGATTGTGTTTGGCATTCCTTCATTTATGGATGTACTTAGGTAAAGGTCTGCATCCAAAAAGTAGCTTTGCAGGTCGTCTGGATTGACTACAATATTGACCACTTCCCCTAGTCCCAACTCTTTGATTTTCAATTTGATTAGGTTTTCTTGCTCTCCATAACCGACAATAAAGTAGGTAATTTTGTGTTGAGGCCATCGATTTCTCGTAATTGAGACTGCTTCGATCGCTGTCAACAAGTCCTTCTCTTTTACAAATCTCGCTACAGTAAGGATTTTCAAACCGATAGAATCGTTTAAATAATCCTTTCGCAAGTCTGGGGCTTTTATGCCATTTTGGATGACAACGGATTTCTGTCTGTAAAAGCCTCTTTGCCAAAATGAATTGGCTCCCGAATAGTTGTTGAAAACTGTTTTAGTGGCAAAAAAACGATGAATTACCAACTGAGCGTACCATTTCCAACCATGTATCTCATTTGTCCTTATTCCCATAAATCTATTCTGAATTCCAAGTAGCTTTCCGAATACTCCACCAATAATGTTAGAGGTCAGCAAAAAGGAAATTGCTACACTTGGGCGGGAGTACCTTACGAAATTCCTAATTGCTAGTAGCTTTTGAACCAAATTTCCCTCTAGGATTTTAATTTCGATTTTAGCGCGGTTCAGTTGGGAGAAAAGTTGAGGATCGATTTGGTTATTGAAAATTAAAAGATTCACCCGGAAATGCTGGGACAGGAAGTTTGCCAATAACACGCATTGCTTTTCGGCCCCTCCCTTTAGAAGTGTGTTGGAAATTAGGATAATGCTTTTTTGGTTCGTTTCTGTCATCTTGTCTTTTCGACAAAAGAATGCAGGACCTTTTGATAGTCAAACCTCTCATGGAAATACAAATTCGACCGGGCATATTTTGGTTCATATGTTGGATCGGTTAGTACCTTTTTCAAGAGATTGGCCAAGGCTTCAGTATTTCCCCTTTCGAAAACATTACCTCCAAAAGCGTCCAGGATTGACCTTACACCATCCGCGTCAGAGCCCACAATTTCGATTGGATACGATAGTGCCTCAAGCAACGACAAGGGTTGTCCCTCATATTCTGAAGAAATCAAGTAAACATCACCTGCCTTAAGATAAAACGGGATTTTTTCACGCAGTTGAATGCCATCAAAGCGAACAAACTCCTCAATGCCCAGTTTCTTCACACTTGTTTCCAACTCATTGCGGAGCTCTCCATCGCCCACAAAAACCAAAAGAATCCGTTCCTTTTTTAAAAACTGATATCCTAATAGGTCCAAGGCTGCTAGTGGAAGATTTGGTCTTTTAACCTGCCTCATTGAACCCACCGCAAGGATTACTTTTCTGTCTTGAGGTATTCCAAGTGTATGTCTGCATGCTGATTTTTCTAAGTTTTCCCTTTCGAATGGGATCAAGGGCGGAAGGTAATTTACAGGTTGGTTGACGCTTTTCCCATAGGCATTACAGATAGACTCAGAAACTCCGAACAACGCATGTGCATTTCTGAATAACGCTAGGTGGATAGGTGTGTTTCTCCATTCGCCCAAATCACCTGAGTGGATAACCACCACATACTTAAGATTCCGTAATTTTTTCAGGGCAATGTAGGGAAGCCAATTGATCCAATGTGCCTTTGAAAAGCTAACTACTACCCTTATATCATCCAATTTTGCAAAAAGCATTCTGAAAAAGATACCGAAAGAAAAGAATAAACCGTGTGGCGGTAGCGTCTTGATTCCAATGAAATCTCGTTTTAGAATTTCATTGGGTCTCTCTTGATGTGATACCACTGATACTTCGGTTATCTTCCCAAGTTCCTTGATCAAATGATGGTTGAAGACCTCCAAGCCTCCGATTTGGTGGGGATAGAGGTTTCCACAAATAAAGACATACCGATTCATGGACTGGTAACTAACGCGTTTTTCATCTTTTCCGGATTGCCCATTTTTGCGCGGAAATTTCGGTATTCAAAAAAGAAGCGGTTTCGAATCAGGATGATTGAGAAAAGCAGCATCGAATAAATGATTCCAAGATCACTAACGGTATTCATCAGAATGAAACTAGGAATGGAGATCATCAAGTGCTCGTACATTTTATTTTTGTAGGAAAACCAAATTAATTGACCGATTGAAGTTAAAAACGCCAATGAAAACACCAATCCGCTATTATAGGTAATTGTTATAAAGGCATTGTGTGCTGAGTAATATTGGGAATCCCAAGAAATCAAAAGCTCTGACCGGGCACCTGTCAGGAGATAGGTTTTGTGTTGCCAAAGGAAGGTTACGTAAAGCGCCCATTTTCCAATGCGGTTTGAGGTCGAGTTCATGTCGAATTGCTCATTGATAAGCTCAAATCGATTGATAATCAGCTCGAAAAAGGGTATTGAAACCACAACAATAAATGGGAGAAACAACAAAAGTTGAATTTTTGTCCTCGAACTGTGCTGATTTTTCACCAGGGCAAAAAACACCAACAGCATCACGACGAGCGCGATTATTCCGGTCCTACTTCCGGCGATACCGATCAAGATAATCAGTGGGACTGGATAAAGGATATAGATTTTTTTTTGGTAGTAAATATAAAATAGAAGACAAATGCCAACCGCAAGGGTGAGGTAAACACTCAGGGTGTTGGAATCGCCATCGGCGACAATTCCAGAAAACCTTTCGAATCCGACCTGTTCAAATTCAGATTTCTCGGTTCCGAGAGATCTAAATCCCAAACTCGGGAGTAGTGGACTGAAGGCGGAGAAGATGATCATGAGGGTAATTGAGGAAATCATGACACTGTTGATTTGTTGTAATTGCATTTTGCAAAGTGCGGTACGGATTACGCACAAACATGCCATTAGCTGAAGTGTCATATTGATGGATTTCAAAACTGCCGATTCGATCGAATACCCATGGATTCCGAAAAACGCATTCTTGAAATAGGTATAGTTGAAATAAAAAATAAGAACTATGAGTATTGTGTCTAGCGCTCCCAATAAATGTTTATACTTCTTGCTAGATCTGATAGCGGAGTATCTTGGTTTGATGTATCTCCAGTTTTTCAGAAAGAAAAGTATTACAAAAGATGCCAAGATTTGCTTTAGTCCCAAAAATGAAAAAAGAAAGTCTTCTTTGTGGAAAATATCGTTTGTGGGCAAAAAAACCAGAAAAGCAATATTGATCAAGTTGCTGTTTGCCAGAAAAAGAACCAAAAAACCAATTAGGGTAATTGCCAAAAAATAAGTCACGAGACCAAAATTCGATACTGCAAACAGTGTCAATACCATAAGTGCAGTAAGGCCTATCGTTATTGAAGATGTTTTCATCTTTTGTCAAGCCACTTTGCCAAGTCTCTAAACGGTAATAGATGTAGTTTAAAGAGAAGGAAGAAGGCCAATGGAAAATAAATGATAGCAGACAAAACAGGGAGGAGGTAGCCTTTCTGAATTACAAGACCAAGACCAATGCCGATCGGCACAATCAAAAGGGATATTCCAACGATTTGGAATAGCTGTTGCCACGGGAAAAACTCTCGAAATCTGTACCCAGTCAACCGAACTTCGACGTATAGTTGTATCAAACCTGGTAATACAACTGCAAAAACCGACGTAATTGCAGCCCCAAGAAGCAATTGGCTTGGTACAAGCCAAAATGCAATCAAGACTGTGATTGCAGCGCAAATCAAATTGATGAGGAAAATTTTCCTTGTTTGGTTTGCAGCCCTTAGAATAAGGCCGTATGAGGTCATTGTACCTAAAAACGACAAAAGCGCAATTTTATAATAAAGTGTCCCTTCCAGATATGCGGCGGTAAATACAAGCTCGACAACAAACTCGCCATAGAAAAAGAAAAAAAGCAGAAGTGGAACTGCTATCGATCCAGTTTTGACGACGATGTTTCTATAAAGCTCCCTGAGTTGCTCAAAATCCCTCCGCTTTACGAGCGAAACAAACTCTGGCAAGGCTACATTATTAACCGAACTATAAGCGTTGGCGAGAAAAGGAATGCTTAAAAACGATACTGAATAAATGGCGTAATCACCGGGCTCGACATACCCATTCAGGATGTATTTGTCGATTTTGTTCGAGAATATATATACCAATGTTCCAAGGTAAAACGGCCAACAATATGAAATCTGAGATTTAATCTTTTTGAGATCGGCCGAAAAGTATGACAAACTATGTCTTTTCGCCAAGTAAAAAGCAGTAAATACAAACTTGAGTAGCGAGACTAAAAAGATACCCTTGAAAACGTCAATGAATCTTTCTTGGAGGAAATACGCTGATAGTATGATTGTGAAAAAAGTGATCTTTTCCAGTGGCAGAAAGAACAGGATTCCGAACCTGTTCTTATCCAGAAGGAAGATATTGTCACAAATGCTTGATGCCAAATAAAAGGCAATTGAAGCTATCGACCAAATGGCAGCTTCATTCAGCGCACCAAGGTTGAGGTACCCGAGGATTGGATCTTTGAAAATGAAAAATGAGATAGAGAAAAGCAAGCTTGAGAATATGAGCAAAAAAAAGGTTTGATTAAAAAAGTAGCTCTTTTCCGAATCATTTTCTGAATTTCCACTGAAGAAGTAAAGGCTGGAAACGAGGGTAAATCCAAAAAAAGGAAGAATTGTGGTGAGCAGTAGATTGTATTGCTGGTAAACTCCGAACTCAATTTTCCCTAAAACTCGCACGAGAACAAAAGCCGTAAAAAAATGGAAACTAAATCCGATTACCTGACTTATAAACGAGTAAAGAGATAGGTTTCTTAAGGTCATTTCACTTTTTCCCCAGCTTTGCTTTGGGTTTTTCGCTAAAAAAAGGGATGTGGAGTGCCTGACCGTCGAGATACAGGCTGATTCCTGATGGCATACGTCAACTCCAACGACCCCCTTGCCGCATCCAAGCCGTAGCCTTTGCCGTCAAGGATTTGGCGGTAGCTCTCGGTGTGCAGGTCGGTGAACCCTTCGCTGAATTCGAGGGCCTCGCTGTCTACGGTAATGGAACGATATATGCTTTTGCCTGATTTAGTGGCTGCTTGGGGCAAGCTCTTTGCGTCGATACTGAGAAACCATCTTACCCTTGCCTTTTCGAGTTCGAGGTAGCCGGCTGCCCGGTCATGGGTATGGAGGTGGAGGATGTTTTGCTTTAACCCGCCAAAAATCCACAGCAGCATGTCAAAGAAATGGATGCCGATATTGGTGGCGATACCGCCGGATTTGCTTTCGTCACCTTTCCAGGAACTATGGTACCAATGTCCCCTTGCCGTAATGTAGGTAAGGTCGACGTCGTGGATCCTGTCCGATTGGGCGACTTTCTCACGAAGAGCCATGATGGCAGGATGGTGGCGGAGTTGGAGGATGGTGAAGACTTTGCGGCCGGTTTCGCGCTCGGTTTCTTGCAGGGCATCGAGGTTCCAGGGATTGAGCACGAGCGGTTTTTCGCAGATCACGTCCGCATCCATCTTCAGCCCAAATCTGATATGGGAATCATGCAGATAATTGGGCGAGCAGACCGACAGGTAATCCACAGCGGCTTCCTGTCGGCGCAGTTTTTCCAAGTGTCGCTCAAACCGCTCGAATTCCGTAAAGAAATCCGCCTCCGGAAAATAGCTATCCAAGACCCCTACGGAGTCAAACTTGTCCATGGCGGCGACAAGTCGGTTGCCCGTTTCCTGGATTGCCTTCATGTGCCGCGGGGCGATGTATCCCGCAGCCCCGATCAATGCGAAGTTTTTCATGGCCTTAATTTTTCAACCCTCCCTTTTTCCAACAAATACTCCTCGCCACTCTCTGGACATTTCGCCACATTATTTGCATCAAATTCCAAGCGATGCCCATAGGCACTCATCCATCCTTTTTGCCGAGCGGGGTTTCCCATCACCAAGGCATAAGCGGGCACGTCACGGGTAACCACCGCCCCTGCGCCGATAAAGGCATATTCCCCGATCGTGATGCCGCAGACGATGGTGGCATTGGCACCAATGGTTGCGCCTTTCTTGACGATGGTCGGGAAATATTGGTCACGGCGGTTGATTGCCGCGCGGGGATTGATGACATTGGTGAAGACCATGGATGGACCGAGAAAAACCTCGTCCTCGCAAACCACGCCCGTATAGATCGATACGTTGTTTTGGACTTTGACCCGGTTGCCCAAGACCACCTCGGGTGAAATGACCACATTTTGACCGATGTTGCAGTCCTGTCCGATGGTACAGCCGGGCATGATATGGGAAAAATGCCAAATCTTGGTGCCGCTGCCGATCTTGCAGCCCTCGTCGATGACAGCGCTTGGATGTGCGGAGTAGCTCATGCGAAGAATCTTTTGACTTGGGAAATGATGTAGTCCAATTGGTCTTCTTCCATTTCTGTGTGGATGGGCAGTGAAAGCACCTCGTTGCACAGCTGCTCTGCCACCGGGAAATCGCCTTCCTTGTACCCAAGGTGACGGTACGCTGGCTGTAGGTGCACAGGCAGTGGGTAGTAGACCATGGTCGGTATGCCTTGGTTTTTCAGAAAATCCCGCAACTCATCCCGATTCGCGCCCCGGACCCTGAGGGTGTATTGGTGATAGGCATGTGTGGAGTTGGGCACAAGCTGCGGAATCCGGATATGGGGATGCAGCGCAAAGGCTTGGTTGTAGGCCCTGGCAACCGTATTTCTCCTTTGTACAAAATCATCCAAATTCGGCAATTTCGCATGCAGGATCGCTGCTTGGAGGGTGTCCAATCTCGAATTGACGCCGATGCGCTCGTGGAAGTACTTCTGCCGCTGTCCGTGGTTGGCGATCATGCGGATTTTTTGGCCCAATTCCGGATCATTGGTAAAGGCGGCACCGCCATCCCCGAAGCAACCCAAGGTTTTGGAAGGGAAAAAGGAGGTAGTCCCGGCATGTCCGATTGTACCCGAGTGCTTGCGGCTGCCATCCGGCATCGTGTAGATGGCACCGAGGGATTGGGCAGCGTCTTCGATGACTTTCAGCCCGTGATTTTCGGCAATTTCCATGATGGCACCCACGTCAGCGCATTGGCCAAAGAGGTGCACGGGGACAATTCCGACTGTATTTGCTGTGATGGCGGCGGCGATCTTTTTGGCATCGATCTGAAAAGTCTCAGGATGAACGTCCACCAAAACGGGCCTCAACCCAAGCAAGGCCAAGACTTCTACGGCCGCTATATAGGTAAATGCCGGCACGATCACTTCCTGACCGGGCCGAAAGTCCATCGCCATCATGACCAACTGAAGCGCATCGGTGCCATTGCCGCAGGGTATGACAGTGGGGCAATCCAAATATTTGCCCAGATCCGCCGCAAATACCTTCACTTCCTCTCCGTTGATGAAGGAAGTCCTTTCCAAGACGCCCTGCATGGCTTGGTCGATATCGGCTTGAAGCCTTTCATATTGGGACCTGAGGTCCACCATCTGTATTTTTTTCATGCTTTTGCCAATGTCCGGGCACAGCTTCGCCACGTGGGTCACAAAAGGGGGTGGATTGGTTATTAGTTAAATGGTTATAGGTTAATTGTCCATGGCTGATAGACCATAGTCAATAGCTTGTAAAATCGGAATCAGTGTTCAGAAAATGATCGCTTTACGATTTAAGTTAGGTAATGGGTTAGCTAATCTCAATTCACCCGTTCCCTATCTCAAATCTCGAATCTCAATTTTCAACTCTTCCTCCTCTTCAGTGCCCTTTTCCACCAGGGAAGCTGGATTTCCTCGTGGTAGCCATACCCACCCGCATGTCCATAACCGTAGCCATAGCCATAACCGAATCCGTAGCCTTTGTCGATATGGACATCATTGAGTATGGCGTAGATTTTTGTTGCCCCACCTTTTTCGATGAGGTTGTTTAGTACTTGGATGTTGCTCTTATAGGAAAAATTCTGCCTGAAAATGAAGAAGTTGACGTCGGAGTATTTGAACAGTTCCTTAGTTTCGGATACCAATCCGACCGGGGGACAGTCCATGATGACGACCTCGTATGCACTCTTTATTTCCTCCATGATGGCGGAAAACCTATCCTGGACAAGCAATTCGGCCGGATTTGGCGGGATAGGACCCGAAAGAATTACATCCAGGTTGTCGTATTTTGTTTTTTTGACCACCTCTTGCCAAGGCGTACCCGTACTCAAACAGGTACTTATTCCTTTGTCGTTGCTGAGGCCAAATTCCTCGGCGATCTTGGGTTTTCTCAGATCCAGTCCCATGAGAAGGGTTTTTTTGCCCAACAAAGAGTACACCGAAGCCATGTTGACGGAGGCGAAGGTTTTTCCCTCTCCCGAAAAACTGCTGGTGAATAGAATGGTGTATTGCTTCTGGTTGGGCACCAAAAAGGACATGTCGGCCCGGATATTCCGGAAGGATTCCGTCACGGAGGATTTTGGATTGTTCAGGACCGGCTTTGGATCATTGCTGAAATTACGCCCAATCATCCCAATCAGCGGGGTTTTGATTTGTCTTTCCAGGTCCTTGGGATCTTCGATTTTGGTGTTGAGGAAATCCCGGATGGTGATGAAGCCAATCGAGAAAAACAGACCGCCCGCCAGTCCCAACACCAGGTTCAGCCATTTTCTCGGGAAGACGGGTATTTGCCCAGCCCGTGCATAATCCAAAATCGCGTTTTTTGGCATATTGGAGGCTTTCAGGATTTCTGACTCTGCCCGTTTTTGGAGCAGGTAGAGGTAGATGTTTTCGTTGACGGTGAACTTGCGCTGGATGCCAAGCAGCCGTCGTTCAGTCTCGGGCAGGGCGTTAATTTCCCGCTCGATTCTTTGGATACGGGTGTTGATCTCGGCCAAAACTGTGTTCGTATTTCGTATCGACGAATTGACGTTTTCCAGCAGCGCCTTTTTGGTGTTTCTGATTTGGTTGTTGATTTCCCGCACAGCAGGAGTTTGGGCGGAAAAATTGGCCGAGAGACGGAGTTTTTCTGCCTGCAACTCGCTCAAGCTGGTCACGAGCGACTGCATCAGCGGATCGGTGTTGCCCGTGATGGATGGTGCCACCAAATCCTCCAATTCATCATTGCTGAGGTAGGTTTGGAGGGTTTGGAAATATTTGAGGTTGATTTCGGTTTGGGCTTTGTCTTTCTCGAGTTCTTGCAGCCGCAGGAAAATCTGGGAACCTTCCTCACTCAGGTTGAAAATCCGATTCTCCGAGCGGTATCTTTCCAATCTCCCTTCAAAATAGGCCAATGAATCGGTGATGCCGCTGAGTTGGTCTTCGATAAAGCGGATGGTATTTTCTGCAGCTTGGTTTTTTAGGTCGAGTTCTCGCTGCAGGTAGACCTCCATGAGCTTGTTGAGGTAATCCTCGCCCATTTTCCGGACCGGGGTTTCGAAGGAGATATTTAGGATTGAGGCTTGCTTATTGATGGGCGCGACTGCGATTTTTTCCTGGAGAATAAGTGCTAGGGAATGGTTGTCGATCAGTTCGAACTGAAGGATATCGCCAGGTTTTGCCTTCAGGTTTTGGACTTTAAAGCTGATGGAATTGGTTTCCACTTTTTCCCCAAATTCATACTGACTCGAAAAAGTAGGGAGATCTTTGGTTTTGGTTTTGTAAAAGGGATCCGCGGGGTCAAAAAGCTCGTATTCATCGTCCAACGCCGTGATCCGAAAGGTATTTGCGTCCAGGACTTCCAATTCCAACTTACCGCGGACGAGCTGGTAATGGCCCCAATCCACATCCACCGACACGGGGAGATTGGCATACTGCTGGCTGCTGATCAAAAGTAGATCCGAGGTGTAAAAGAACACATCCAAGCCAAGTTCTTGGATAGCTTGCTTAGCCAAGGTATACGATTTGAGGATGCCGATTTCGTTTTCCACGTTGCTCTTGATTGGCAGCAGGCCCACAGATTCAAACATGTCGGCACCTAGGTTTTGCGGTTCGTCAGCGACGATCACGCTCGATTGGACGGAGTAGATGGGGGTTGTATAGCGGTTGAACAAGAAGGCCGCTAAGAGACCAACCACCGTGCAAATCACAATAAAAGGCCAAGATTTCAGGTAATTGAAGAGGACCACCTTAAGCTCGATGTCCTCCTCCTGGGGTGGCAAAAATGGATCTGGAAGAAAGGGGTAATTGGGTTGGCTCATTGTCAGTTGACGAATAGGTTAGCTACCAAAGCCACGGCGGTGATGGCCGAAAACACCAGCAGCAGGGTTTGGGCGGTGTTTTCCCCGACACCGAGTTCCCTGACTTTCATCGGCTCGGCATAAATCTGGTCGTTGGGCTGGATAAAGTAGTAGGGCGTTTGGATGATTTGCCGGTCGTTGAGGTTGATGCGGTGAAGGCGTGTGCCCTCCGGATATTGCCGGACCAAAAGGATTTCGTCCCTTTTAGCAATGGTGGTCAGGTCCCCCGCTTGTGCAATGGCTTCATAAATCGTCAGGCGGTCTTGCAAGACCACATATTTCCCCGGTCTCCGGAATTCGCCAATGGTGGAAAAGCGGATCCCACCCAATTTTACCCTTACATAGATCTCTGTGGTGACATAGGCCTTGAGGTCGTTTTCCAGTTTTTCGCGGATATCATCCAGTGTCATATCGACGACTTTGACTTCTCCCATCATTGGCATGCGGATAAAGCCGTTTTTGTCTACCGTGAATCCATTCATGTAGTAGATATCGCCGCCACTTTGGGCGATTTGGCCAAAAATAGCCTGATTGGCTTCCATTTGGACTCTCGAGTTGAAACCTTTTTCCAGTATATCTTCTACAGTTTGGATTTGGATGTCGAGGATGTCGTTGAATTGGATGCGGTATTCGGGGATTTGGTAAGGGATCAGATCCCCATCCGGGATGCTTGAATTGCCCTCGAGATTTTGGTAGTAGATGACTTTTTTATTGGGAATACAGGAAAAAAGGCCCGCCAACAGCAGGATCACCAACATACTCAATTTTCCTATGTGCATAGAATTCACTCGAATCTTACCAATTGTTGACCGTAAACTTAATCAAATATATCAATTATTGAATCGGTTTGGTGGAGAGTCAGAGCATAAGAAATTGGCACAAAACACGCACCAAACACCTTTTTCGGATCACTTATGTCCGTGTCTTGCAAAAGGATAAACAAAAAAATCGAAACCTTTTTTTGGATTGTTTTTCCACAAACGGGGTTAATGGGAGGGCTTACCTTACCCTGACCGAATCTTGGGTAGACCGCCCATCCATCCAAAGAGGCCTGATTTCCCGCTCCTCCAATTTGGTCAGGCGTTCGTTTTCAAATGTTGCCAAGATGTAGAAACGCTCGTCCCGGTTGACCCGATAAGTCTTCAAGGGACCGTCAAGGCTGCTTACGACGGCTTCTTTGTTTTGCCTTAGAAACTTCCTTTCCTTCATGCCTGTGTAGTAGTTTTGGTCCGGCCCTAAGCTTCCGCAGGCAGAGACGACTACAAAAAGGATGACTATCAAAATGGCATTTTTCATATGCTTGTTTGTTTGGTTACACTTTTTTTTACCCTCGTTTTAGGGAAAATGTTTTGGAGCGGGGTTCAGTGCCCTGATATTCAGCCGGATTGATTTTTGTTCAAACATTTGCTGTGAATGTATTTTGACTTACCTTTGCCCTCCGGCGGCACGACCAGCTCCTGCTGAATCCCCCAGGTCTTGACGGAAGCAAGGGTAGGCGGTTGTAGCGGTGCGATGCCGCCTCTTTTTTTGATTGCTCCCTGAAGCAAAAAATCGAAAAATACTTCCTTTCCAGGTTCATTTGTTCCAAGTTTTCCAAAAATTGACGTCAAGCATCCGCCGATTTGACTTAATTTTGGCCATTCCCTTTTCACCATTTTTATGCATCTGAAAAAAGAAGATATCCAACTGATTGAAATTGCCTTTGACTCGGGCGTGATTCCTCCTCCCTACAGCCATTATTACAAACTCAAAATTGGTATCCAACGGGATTTTTTGGATGTGGCCCTGGACTTGGTCTACACGGACCGGGACGAGGTGACGGCGGAGGAAATCAAGGACGAAGGATTCACGCTGCATGATGACTTTCATTTCAATGGTGAGGTTCCTTTGGTCTGGAAAAAGCCCCTGATGGAGCTTTATTCAAAGACTAAATGGTCCAATAAAAAGCTTGACGCTGAAGGCGGAATTGGTGTTTTGACGAAAGACATACACGGACAGGAAGTCTATACCGTGCCGCTTAACCAAGAGGATTGGCAGTTTTTTGCCCAAGATGTGATCCAAGCGATCTATGAGATTTCCAAAAAAGAGGCTCCGCTAAAAATTGGGTATTTGATTCGGGAGGAAAACCAACTTTTTGATTTGACCTTGACGGTTTTGTTTTCTGTTAGAAAAGTGGAAGTTAGGGTAAACGGAAAGGCAAAGGAAGCCGATTGGGACAAGACCAAGGAATTGCTCTCGTTTGTGTTTCTACCGGATTACGACTATGATCGCGCAAAGCAAACCAAGCCCCAACACAAGGGACATTTTATCGATTGTGGAGATGGCCTCTGGCATGAAGTGGGAAAAGGAGTCATCAATATCGACGACTCCTTTGATGCGGTTGGCAGAATCAAGGAAGGCTTCAAAGCCTTGTCTCTAAAGTGATTTTTTGCTTTCTGCTTTGGCGATGTTTTCGATGCCCTTGATCAGTGCGTCTGGATTGAATGAAATACTGTCGATACCGAGTTCCACCAGAAATCCTGCAAAATCGGGGTAGTCGCTCGGAGCCTGTCCGCAGAGTCCGATCTTGACTCCTTTTCGTTTGGCTGCGCCAATCACATCGGCCAGCATTTTTTTCACCGCAGGATTGTTTTCGTCAAACAGATCGGAAATCAGCGAGGAGTCCCGGTCAATACCAAGTGTGAGTTGGGTGAGATCATTGGAACCGATGGAGAATCCGTCAAAGATCGCGGCAAACTCTTCGGCAAGAATGACATTGCTTGGGATTTCAGCCATGACGTAGATCTCTAGACCGTTTTTGCCTCGTTCCAAGCCATGTGCTTTCATTGTTTCCAAGACCTTTTTGCCTTCCTCGAGCGTCCGGCAAAATGGTACCATCAACTTGACATTGGTCAATCCAAAATGGTCCCTTACCATTTTCATGGCTTCGCACTCAAGCCCGAATCCTTCGCGGTAAAGTGGATGGTAGTACCGGGAAGCTCCCCTGAAACCAAGCATGGGATTTTCCTCACCGGGTTCAAAGTTCTTTCCGCCGATTAATTGGGCGTACTCGTTGGTTTTAAAATCGCTCATCCGCACGATTACATCTTTGGGATGAAATGCTGCTGCCACCATCGCGATTTCTTGGGCCAGCGTTTCGACGAAAAATTGCCTCTTGTCCACGTATTGGGCAGTGATGCCTTCGATGGCCTTTTTGTCGTTTCCCTCTGGGAGTTGGTCGAAATTTACCAAGGCCATGGGATGAATCCGGATCGCGTTGCTGACGATGAATTCCATGCGCAACAATCCTACTCCTTGATTTGGGTAGGCCGCTAACCTAAACGCCTTGGATGGATCGGCCAAGATGAACATTGGATGGGTTTTGGTTTTTGGCAGGTTCCCTAGGTCAATTTCCTTTTCGGTCCAGGCGATTTTTCCCTCATATACCATTCCCTCGTCTCCTTCGATGCACGATACGGTGATTTCTTGCCCATCGTGCAGTTTTTTCGTTGCGTCGCCGGTGCCCACCACGGCATGGATTCCCAGTTCCCTGGCAACAATCGACGCATGGCTGGTGCGGCCTCCCTTATTCGTCACGATGCAAACCGCCTTTCTGAGCATCGCATTCCAGTCGGGATTGGTGATGTCTGCGACAATGATATCGCCCTTTCTAACCTTTGAGGCATCTGCGATGGAATCTACGAGGCAAGCTCGTCCGCTTGCAATCGACCTTCCCACGGCTTTGCCTTTGAGTATCGGTTTTGCTTTGGAGGTCAGGGCATATTCTTTCACTGTCAGTGCTTTTTTGCTACCGTGCACGGTTTCAGGCCTCGCTTGTACAATGTATAATTCTCCGGTTTCCCCATCTTTGGCCCATTCCACATCCATGGCCATGCCATAGTGCTTCTCGATCAAAAAGCACCATTTAGCAACAATTTCGATCTCGGTAAGCGATAGGCAATAATGGTTTCGCTCCCAGGTGGCAGTCGGTACGCTAGTCACCGGCTTGGCTGTGTTTTGGCTGTAGACCATTTTGGTTTCCTTGGAACCCATTTTCTGATGGATCACACTGGGCAAGGACTTCTCAATGTTTGGTTTGAAAACATAGAATTCATCCGGATTGACAGCGCCCTGCACGACGTTTTCGCCGAGACCCCAGGCACCGGTGATGTAGATGATGTTTTCGAATCCAGTTTCCGGATCATTGGTAAATGCCACTCCAGCCGAACCCAAATCCGATCTGACCATCTTTTGAATCCCAGCAGAAAGAGCGACCTGCATGTGGTCAAAGCCATTGTCCAGCCGGTATTTGATTGCGCGGTCATTGAAGAGGGAGGCGTAGCATTTCTGTATCGCATGCAGCAGTTCCTTATCCCCCGAAATATTCAAAAAACTATCATGCTGTCCCGCGAAACTCGCCGTGGGCAGGTCTTCGGCAGTAGCAGAGCTCCTCACGGCCACGGCAATGGGCGTTGCGGCGCCGAGTCGGCGGTAGTTTTCCAGGATGGCAGCCTCAAGGTCTTTTGGGATCGAAGCGGACAATACCAATTCCCGACATGCTTTTCCAATTTCGCCGAGGTTTTCCAGGCTGGTTTTGTCGAGGCTGTCGAGCAATTCCTCCAATTTGGAGACTAGGTTGTTTTGCCGGAGAAAATACCTGAAAGCATTTGCGGTGGTGGCGAATCCATCTGGAATCCGAATTCCCAATGGACTTAGATGATGGAGCATTTCACCCAAAGAGGCGTTTTTCCCGCCGACTTGTGCAACGTCCTTGTTGAGGATTTGGGAGAAGGGTATAATGAAAGGAGCCATGTCTTTTGGATTTTCAATCAATTTACGCCGATTGAAATTCAAAAAACATGACCCCGGTCATGGAAGAAACCTGATTTTCGAGTGGCCCCTTAAGGGTTTGACTCCTTGTAAAAATCGCGGACAAAAGCCAACAGTTGGTTCTCTGTTAGCTTGTCGCTGGTCTGGACAGAAAGCCATTTATCAGAAAAGCTTTTGTTTTCCCGCAGTCTGTTCCTGAACTGTTCTTTGACTACGCCAGGTCCGAAAATCAGGATGTCGTCATAGGCTGCCAATTTGTTTTCAAGGATTCTGAAATATTCATTCAGTTCTTTTTGGGCAATGTTATGTTTTTTGTGTTCGTTGTTGGATGAATGTTCATTGCTTGAGGTGAATCTTGTTGTATCCTTCACTTCGCCCTCGATTCTTTTGATGGTTTCGACCGGAGAATCTATGTTTTCGACCAAAACTGCTTCACCGTTTTTGAATTCGACAACTTGTGCTTTGGAGTGGTCCATCCATAGACCAACCTGTCTTGCATGGTTATTTTTCATAGTGTTTTTCGTGTTGGGTTATTGTATTGAGGGATAATTTAAGGCTTTTTTCTTGGAAAAGTATACCTTCAATGGTATTCGAATGCATGTTAGCGTTGTTTGGCGGCAGCTTATTCCTTTGACCAAATCAGGGATTAGCTTTGGCCAGGTAGAGATTGAATTCCAAAGCACCTCCTGGTTGGAACTCATCAACTTCCAAATCCTCAAATATCTCTTCATCAAAGGACATATCGGTCTTTTCGACCCTCCCGTCGGGATGTACGATCAGCTCGATGCCCGAAAAATCCGTTGGATTGACCTTGACCAACACCTGGTAGTCGTCAAACACGCGCTTGAAATATTGGGGGATTGGCTTCATGTTTTTTGTTTTTGTTCCAAAATTTACTCGAAATAATTTTGGATTCTTCAATCCTTGCCTAAATTTGGCCATCGAATTATGAAAACATTGACAGCAAAATATTGGTGGTGGCATTTGACTTTCCAAGCCGGGGAAGAACCAAAAGCTGTTGCCTAGATTTTGACAATCATCATACATGAAGGCCCGCTGGTTTCCCCCGCGGGCCTTTTTCATTTTAATCCCTGGACCATGAATGCATTCAAAATACGGACATCTTTCAAAAAACTGCTGGCTGATACTATCACGCCGGTTTCCATTTATCTACAGATCCGTGACCGATTTGCCAATCCGATCCTGTTGGAAAGCTCGGATTACCACGGTCATGATGATAGCTATTCCTATGTGTGCTTCAATCCACTGGCGGCCTTTTCTTTTTTGGATGGAAAAGTAAAGGAAACCCTTCCAAATGGTGAAATCCTGCATTACCCAATTGGTCCCGATCTGTCGCTGATCGATGCGCTAAAGCGGTTTTCCGAAAAATTTGAGGACGACAATGGCAGACACAAGTTCATCTCGAATGGGCTTTTTGGCTACATGCAGTATGATTCGGTCGCCTACTTTGAGGATATTTCGCTCAATCACGGGGCGTCTGACTCTGTTCCGATGCTGCACTATGCCGTCTACCAGCACGTCATTGTGGTGGACCATTTCAAAAACGAGATGTACCTCTTTGAGCACCAAGTAGAAGGATCACCACGCGAAAGCATCCTGTCACAATTGGAAACCCTGCTCAACAACAAGAATATTCCAGCCTATTCCTTCAGATTGGTCGGGGAGGAGCGGTCCAACTACACGGATGAGGAATTTTTGGATATTTTGAAAAAGGGCCAAGAACACTGTTTCCGCGGGGATGTATTCCAGATTGTGCTTTCCCGTCGGTTTACAACGGCCTTCAAAGGGGATGAATTCAATGTTTACCGGGCCTTGCGTTCGGTAAACCCCTCGCCCTATCTGTTTTATTTTGACTATGGTTCTTTCAAGGTTTTTGGCAGCAGTCCGGAGGCACAGATTGTGGTAAAAAACGGCCAGGCCACCATCTATCCCATAGCAGGCACCTTCAAACGAACTGGTAACGACCAAGCAGATGCTGCCCTGGCGATGAAACTGTATGACGATCCAAAGGAGAATTCCGAACACGTGATGCTTGTGGACCTTGCCCGCAACGACCTCAGCCGTTCTTCGGAAAAGGTGGAAGTGGAGGTTTTCAAAGAAATCCAATACTATTCCCATGTCATCCACTTGGTCTCCAAGGTAAAAGGAACCTTGCCCAAAGACGCCAATCCATTACAGCTTGTTGCGGATACCTTCCCAGCTGGAACACTGTCAGGCGCACCCAAATACCGTGCGATGCAATTGATCGATGAGTTGGAAAACACGCCTCGTAAATTTTATGGGGGTGCAATCGGCTTTTTGGGCTTCAACGGTGATTTCAACCACGCCATTCTGATCCGCTCCTTTGTGTCCGAAAACAACGAGCTGCGATTCCAAGCCGGGGCAGGAGTGGTTGCCAAGAGTTCTGTCGAGTCTGAATTAAACGAAGTAGGTAACAAGCTGGAGGCCCTGCGAGTCGCTCTCCGTGCCGCACAACAAATTTGAATACAGAGGTCATGAAGATATTGGTACTCGATAATTACGATTCATTCACGTTCAATCTCGTGTACATAGTCCGTCAACTTGGATATGGGTCGATAATGGAAATTTATAGGAATGACAAGATTGATTTAAGTCAAGTTGAGAAATACGACAAAATCCTGCTTTCGCCGGGACCGGGCGTGCCATCGGAAGCGGGAATTATGCCTGAACTTCTCCAGAAATTCAGCGCAACCAAGGATATCCTAGGCGTTTGCCTGGGTCATCAAGCGATTGGGGAGGCGTTTGGAGGTAGTTTGATTAACCTTTCGGAAGTCGTCCATGGCTTGGCGTCCGAGGTAGATGTGCAGTCTGATTTGTTGTTCCAAGGGCTGCCAGGCACCTTCAAGGTTGGTCGTTACCATTCTTGGGTGATCAATGAACAGGACTTCCCAAGGGACTTGGAAGTCACTGCCCGCACGCCGGATGGACAGATCATGGCGGTAAGACATCGGGAATTCAAGGTGCGTGGCGTCCAATTCCATCCCGAATCCATTTTGACGGAAAATGGCGTCCAAATGATGCGGAATTGGCTGGAAGGATAAAGGAAGTACAGAGTACCAAGTATGAAGAACCAAGTAAATGAACCGATTATTGAAAATTTGAAATCTCAGCCGCAGCTAAAGACCATGGACTATCCGCTATGGACTCAATAACCAATAAATCAACAACCTACCAAACCATGAAGGAAATCCTCAACCACCTCATCGAACACCGTACCCTTGGAAAGGAACAGGCACGGGAGGTACTCAAAAATATCGCCACCGGCGCGTACAACTCCAGCCAAATCGCTGCTTTCATGACTGTATACCTGATGCGGAGCATCACGGTGGAAGAGTTGGGCGGATTTCGGGAAGCCATGCTCGAGCTTTGCGTGCCCGTAGAAATTGACGAATACGATGCCATGGACCTTTGCGGCACAGGCGGAGACGGCAAGGATACTTTCAATATTTCTACCTTGGCCTCCTTCATTGTGGCAGGCGCCGGTCAGAACGTCGCCAAACATGGCAATACGGGTGTTTCCTCTATCTGCGGTTCCTCCAACCTGCTCGCCTATTTTGGCTATGAGTTCCGCAATGATATGGACCATATCCGCAAGAGCTTAGACGAGGCTGGCATATGCTTTCTGCATGCGCCCCTGTTTCACCCGGCAATGAAAAACGTGGCTCCGATCCGGAAGGAATTGGGCGTCAAGACCTTTTTCAATATGCTCGGTCCGATGGTGAACCCGAGTTTCCCGAAGAAGCAGTTGGTAGGGGTGTTCAGCCTCGAACTTGCTCGACTTTACGCGTACCTGTACCAAGAGCATGAGGGGAATTTCAGCATTCTGCATGCATTGGACGGCTATGACGAGATTTCCCTGACAGGGGATTTCAAAATGATCAGTCAAAAAGGCGAAAAACTGTACAGCCCCGAGGATTTGGGAATGGTGGCCATTGCGGCCGAATCCATATCAGGAGGCGAGACAGTAGAGGAGTCCGCGCGCATTTTTGAATCCATCCTGAAAGGCAAAGGCACCGAGGAGCAAAACTCCGTCGTTATCGCCAATGCGGCGGCAGCCCTCATGACCGCAAATCCGGAATTGGATTTTGCACAGGCTGTGGAAAAAGCCAAAGACTCCCTCTTCGGACGAAAAGCCCTCAAAGTTTTCCAAACTTTAGTCAATCCCAAAACAAGCATCTCATTTGCATCCTGATACCATGAATATTCTAGACCAAATCATCGCCCACAAGCGGAAGGAAGTTGCCGAAAGATCCGAAATGGTTCCGGTAAAGCTCTTGGAAAAAAGCATCTATTTCGATTCCAAGGTGGTTTCCATGAAGAAATATATCCTGCGTGAAGACAAAACCGGGATCATCGCCGAGTTCAAAAGACGTTCACCTTCCAAAGGACATATCAATCCCGGCGCGTCGGTGGAAACCGTCACCATCGGTAACCGTTGCACAACCTCCCCTTGAATCAAGGAAATAGAAGTTTTTTAAAGGAAGTGGTAGATTTTTGGGATTTTTGATTGGCTGGCGAAAACGGGATCGTTTTTCGGTCAGGCGGGGCTAGGAGC